>NZ_JASCPM010000060.1:0-22440 GCF_029960215.1 Pseudomonas sp. PS01301
GCAGAGACCCGCTCCCACAGAGGAACAGGTGCTTTTGTGCTTTCCGTGTGGGAGCGGGTCTCTGCCCGCGAAGGCCGCACCACCGATATCAGCTCAGTTCCACCCGGCACGGTCCATCAACCGGATCGCCTCGGCCTGACGCTTGCCCGCCACTTCCACGGGGAGGGTGTCGGCCTTGAACTCGCCCCAACTGGCGACTTCCGCAGAGGGCGCCACCGCCGGATTGGCCGGAAACTCCTGATTCACCCCGGCGAAGATTTCCTGCGCCTGCGGCCCGGTCATCCACTCGACCAAGGCGATGGCCGCCTGAGGGTGCGGCGCATACTTGTTCAGGCCAATGCCCGACAGGTTCACATGAACACCACGATCGCCCTGGTTCGGCCAGAACAGCTTCACACCCAGGTCCGGCTGCTGCTTGTGCAGGCGGCCATAGTAGTAACTGTTGACGATACCCACATCGCACTGCCCGGCATCGATGGCCTGCAGCACCGCGATGTCATCGGAGAACACGTCGGTGGACAGGTTGTTCACCCAGCCCTTGAGAATCTGCTCGGTCTTCTCCGCGCCATGGGTCTCGATCAAGGTGGCGGTCAGGGACTGGTTGTACACCTTCTTCGCCGTCCGCAGGCACAGGCGTCCTTCCCATTGCTTGTCGGCCAGCGCCTCGTAGGTGCTCAGCTCCTGCGGTTTGACGCGCTCGCTGGCGTAGGCGATGGTCCGCGCACGCAGGCTCAGGCCGGTCCACTGGTGGGACGCGGCACGGTATTGCGAGGGAATGTTGCCGTCGATGACGGTGGACTGGATGGGCTGCAGGATGCCCATCTGCTCGGCTTGCCACAGGTTGCCGGCATCGACGGTGAGCAGCAGGTCGGCCGTGGCGTTCTGCCCTTCGGCCTTGATGCGCTGCATCAACGGCGCTTCCTTGTCGGTGATGAACTTGACCTTGACCCCAGTTTTCGCGGTGTAGGCGTCGAAAACCGGCTTGATCAGCTCGTCGATGCGCGACGAATAGACGACCACTTCATCGGCAGCGTGGGCGTTACCACCCAGCAGGCAGAGCGCCAGTGCAGCGAGAAGACGTTTGCGCACCATCATGAGGGAAACCTTGCCGTTGGAGTGAGGCCGAAATGGTAGTGAATCACATTTACCTTCTCAACCGAACTCGGGGCCCAGCCGTTACCAAATGTTGCGGGCAGGCGCAGGCATACGGCTGTCTCAGGGGCGCGCCAGCTCCGGTAGATCGCCGGTCAGGCCCAGCGCCTGGCGGACGAACAACGCCTTGGCTTCCGGCACTCGCTCCACCCACTTCAAGCCGGTGTTGCGCAACCAGCGCAGCGGCAGCGGGTCGGCCTGGAACAGGCGCTCGAAGCCTTCCATGGCCGCCATCAGTGCCAGGTTGTGTGGCATGCGTCGGCGCTCGTAGCGCGTCAGCACCGGCAGGCCCGCCAGCCGCTCACCTCGCTGCCGGGCATGGATCAGTTCTTCGGCCAGCACCGCCGCGTCGAGCAGGCCCAGGTTGACCCCCTGCCCGGCCAGCGGATGGATGGTGTGCGCGGCATCGCCGATCAGTGCCAGGCCGGTTTCCACGTAGCGCTTGGCATGTCGCTGACGCAACGGGACGCACAAGCGAGGATCGGCAGCGATGACCTCCCCCAGACGTCCCTCGAAGGCTTGACCCAGCGCTCGGCAGAAAGCCGCGTCGTCCAAGGCCATCAGGCGTTCGGACTGCTCCGGCGTGGTCGACCAGACGATCGAGCACCAATGCTTGCCATCACCGCGTTGCAAGGGCAGAAAGGCCAGCGGGCCCTCGTCGGTGAAGCGTTGCCAGGCCGTATCGCGATGGCCCTCGCTGCACTGCACGCTGGTGACGATGGCGTGGTGCAGGTAGTCCCATTCGCGAGTCTCGCAGCCTGCCAGCCGGCGCACTGCCGAATGCGCGCCATCCGCGGCGATCACCAGCGGGGTGCGTACGGTCTGACCGCCGGCGAGGGTCAACAGACGATCGTCACCCGAATGGCGCAGCTGCTCCAGTCGCGCATTGGCCAGCAGCCGGATCCCGCTGTCCTGCAGGCATTCGAGCAAGGCGTCCTGAACCACGCGGTTCTCGACGATATGCCCCAGAGTGTCGGCATGCACGCTGGCGGCGGAAAAGTTGATCTGCCCGGTGCCGCTGCCGTCCCACACGCTCATGTGTCGATAGGGGTTGGCACGCCGCGCCTGGATACCATCCCAGGCGCCCAGGCGCTGAAGGATGCGCTGGCTGGCCATGGACAGTGCACTGACCCGCGCTTCGAAGGGTGCCAGTGCGTCGAAAGGCTTGCCGGTCAGCGGTCCGCCGTCGATCAGCAGGATGTCCAGGCCGCTGTCGCGCAGGGCGAGCGCCAGAGCGCTGCCGACCATGCCAGCGCCGACGATGACCAGGTCGGCGCGCAATTCGTGGGTGTGGGTCACTGTATTCATTGCCCTTTGATGTCCGACCGAGTGCCCAGGCCCATGGCCTGGCGTGCGAACCAGCGCTTGGCCGGCGGCAGCAGATCGAGGCCCAGCAGGCCCAGATTGCGGCCCACCGCGACCCATGGATCGGGTGTCGCGAACAAACGCGTCAGCTGGTCCGAAAAGCCCACGGTCAGGTTCTGATCCAGGCGCTGGCGTTGCTCATAGCCACGCAGCAGCGACAGTTCGCCCACATGGCCGGTGCTGGCGAGCAAGGCATCGGCCAGCGCCTGCACGTCGCGCATCGACAGGTTGAAGCCCTGTCCGGCAATGGGATGCAAGGCATGCGCCGCGTTGCCCAGGACCACCAGATTGGAGCGCACCTGCTCCTCGGCCCGTACCAGCGACAACGGATAGACATGTCGGGCGCCCACGCGCTGCAGCGTACCTAGGCGGTAGCCGAATACGCCCTGCAGCTCCTGCAGAAACGCATGATCGGACAACCCCTGCAGGCGGCGGATATCGGCGGGCGTACGGGTCCAGATGAGTGCGCAGCGGTTGTCGGGCAACGGCAGCAAGGCCATCGGCCCATCATCGGTGAAGCGCTCGAACGCCTGCCCCTGATGCGGATTGCCGGGGGTGATGTTGGCGATCAGGGCGTCTTGATCGTAGCGCGTGTGCTGCACGGCAATGCCCAACTGTTCGCGCAGCTCGGAACGACCACCGTCGGCCAGCACGGCCAGGTCGCACTGCACCTGAGTGCCGTCGTTCAAGGTCAATGCGTAACCGTCGGCCAAGGCCTGGGTGCCGGTGACTTCCGCCGGACAGCGCCAGCTCACCACCTCTCGGTCAAGCGCCTGCCACAGGCACTGGCCGAGCCAGGCGTTCTCCACCACATAGCCCAAGGCCGGTACGCCTTCGTCCTCGGCGCGAAGCCGCGCGGTGCCGAAGCGACCGCGGTCGGACACATGGATTTGACGAATCGCTTCGGCGCGCTGGCTGATCGCTGGCCATAGCCCCAAGCGCTCATAGATCTGCCGGGTGCCGTAGGACAAGGCCGAGGAGCGCGCGTCATAGCTGGGCTGGTAGGCGTCGCCGGGAGCGAAGCGCTCGATCAGGACGATGTTCCAACCGCGAGCCCTGGCACCGGCTTGCAAGGCCAGGGCCAGGCTCGCGCCGACCAGCCCGCCACCGATGATGGCCAGATTGAAGCGGCTCATGCCTCGGCCCGCGCGGTCGCCATCAGCGCCTCGATATCGGCGACCGACTTGGGCACCGCCCCGGTAAGAATCTCGCAGCCTTTCTTGGTCACCACTACATCGTCCTCGATTCGTACGCCAATGCCCCGCCACTTCTTCGCAACGCTGAGGTTGTCGGGCGCGATGTAGATGCCGGGCTCGACGGTCAGGGTCATGCCGGGTTCGAGCACCCGCCACTCGCCACCGACCTTGTACTCGCCGACATCATGCACATCCAGGCCCAGCCAGTGGCCGGCGCGGTGCATGTAGAACGCGCGATGCGCGTCGCGGGCGATCAACTCGTCGACCTCGCCCTTGAGTAGACCCAGCCGCACCAGCCCTTGGGTTATGACCTGGACCGTGGCTTCATGGGCCTGGTTCCAGTGCTTGTCGGGACCGATCGCGGCGAAGGCCGCCTGCTGCGCCTCGAGCACCAGCTCGTAGATGGCTTTCTGCTCGGGCGAAAAGCGACCGCTCACCGGGAAGGTACGGGTGATGTCGCTGGCATAGCATTCGATTTCGCAACCGGCGTCGATCAACACCAGGTCGC
This sequence comes from Pseudomonas sp. PS01301, assembly GCF_029960215.1. Lineage (NCBI taxonomy): Bacteria > Pseudomonadati > Pseudomonadota > Gammaproteobacteria > Pseudomonadales > Pseudomonadaceae > Pseudomonas > Pseudomonas sp. PS01301. Next base: position 4,222 of record NZ_JASCPM010000060.1, read on the forward strand.
CGTCGCGCAGCACTGCATCGTTCTGTTGGTAATGCAGGATGCAGGCATTGCGACCCGCCGCCACGATCGAGCCATAGGCCGGCATCTTCGCCCCGCCCTTGCGAAACTCGTAGTCCAGCTCGGCTTCCAGGCTGTACTCGTGCAGCCCGGCGCGGCAGGCCTGCATGGCGCGGACATGGGCCCGCGCAGAAATATCGGCGGCCCGGCGCATGACCTTGATCTCGGCCGCCGACTTGTACAGACGCATGTCGTGCAGCAGATGGTCCAGCGCCTCGAATTCATTGGGCGGCTGGGCACCCAGGCGCGCCTTGGAGCGGATGCTGTTGATCCAGTCCATCAGGTGCCGATCGAACTCCGGGTGGCTGCCGATCGAGGAGTAGACGCGGTCGCGTCCCTCGATCAGGCCGGGCAGGATGTCGTCGATATCGCTGATGGGAAAGGCGTCATCGGCGCCGAAATCGCGCACCGCCCCGTCCTGCCCGGCCCGTAACCCATCCCACAGCTCGCGCTCCGGGTTGCGCTCGCGGCAGAACAGCACGTACTCGCCATGCTCGCGCCCTGGAATCAAGGCGATCACCGCTTCGGGCTCGGGAAAGCCGCTCAGGTACTGGAAATCGCTGTCCTGGCGGTAGACGTGTTCCACGTCGCGATTGCGGATGGCCACCGCGGCGGCGGGCAGAATGGCGATGCTGTTGGGCACCATCTGCGCCATCAGCGCCTTGCGGCGGCGGGCATATTCCGATTTCGGGATGTGGCTCATGGGCAGACGCAGGCTCCGGGGTCAGGTCAGTGCAGCGACGGCTTGGCGCTGGCCGCGGTCGGGTGCTTGGCCGACTCGGTGTAGAGCAGCAGCGGCGCGACCCGCAGGTACTCCATGACTTCCATGTAGTCGGTCTCGCCGTCTTCGGACTCTTCCAGCGCGTCCTGCACCTGGGCGATGGCCGCCAGATCCTGCAGCACTTCCATGGCTTCGGTGCTCAACGCCGTGTCGCGTGCGGTCAGACCGAAACCAGCCAGGAAACCCTGGCACCATTCGCCCAGGGCGGCAGCCCGCTCGGGCAACGGCGACTCGTCGCTGGGGACCAGCAGTACCACGGTCATGTCGTCGCTGGTGAGCTCGCCCTTGACCATTTCCTGCAGGCCGATCAAGGCCTGGCGAACATTGTCTTCCGCGGGTGCGCCAAGCAGGTCGGCGGCATCGACCAGCCATGGCTCGACCTCGAAGCCGGCCCCGGCGCAACTGCGCCCCAGCAGCAGGCCGTGCAGTTCGGCAGGCGAAACGGTGTGGCCGCTGCTGTTGAGCAGGGTGGCGAAGGCGTGATAGGGGGAATTCTGAATAGGCATGGGCAACTAGGCGCCAGACGGCGCAATGACTAGAATGAAGGCCTTGTATCCTAGCACCGGCAACCGCGCCAGACTATCGACGCGGCCAACTACGTGTTCATCTTCACCGGACCTGCCAGTTCAGCGGCAGGCGACTTTTTCCAACCGTACCTACCGGGACTCCATGGAACACAACGACCTGCAAGCGCTGATGAGCCGACTCGAATCATTGATCGGACGAGTCGAGCAACTTAAACGACAAAACGGACTCCTATTAGCGCAGGAAAAGACCTGGCGCGAGGAACGCGCAAGTCTCATCGAAAAGAATGAAATCGCCCGGCGTAAGGTCGAGTCCATGATTTCGCGCCTCAAGGCCCTGGAGCAAGACTCATGAGTTCAAGCAATAGCGTCACCGTCCAGATCCTGGACAAGGAATACTCGATCATCTGCCCGCCGCAGGAGCGCAGCAATCTGGTCAACGCCGCCCGCTATCTGGATGGCAAGATGCGCGAGATCCGCAGCAGCGGCAAGGTGATCGGTGCCGACCGCATTGCTGTCATGGCCGCGCTGAACATCACTCACGACCTGCTGCACCGCCAGGACACACCGGCGCTCCCGGTCAATGACAACACCCGCGAACAGGTCCGCGATCTGCTCGAACGCGTGGATCTGGTGCTTGCCAACGATCCGGAAACGCCCAAGGGCTGAAATCCGCAAAGCTTTTCTGTATACTGGCGCCACTCCCTGGAGTGCTTGCCAGTCGGTCATGTCCCTGAGCCGATACGCACAACCACGGGGGTTGCACGTGGGGTTGGTGTGCATGTCCGCTCGACGGAAAGCCTTAAAACCTCCTGTGATCTCCACCTTGAACTTTCGGGTTCAAGGGCTACACCGACAGCGGTTCGTCGGGGAGTACCTGAATTTCCAGCCCATGCCAGCTCGACTCGGCGTGGGCTTTTCATTTGTCGCTGGGCAGCACAGCCCCGGTGGCGTCCGTGATCAGGATCGACCGCGCCCATGACCGCCTCCGCGCCGCTGCCTCGTCAACAACCGTCTCGTCAGCAATTGCGCCGCCAGCTGCGTGCCACGCGTCGCGCCCTTACCCCCGCACAACAGCGTCAGGCTGCCCAGGGCCTCTATCGGCAACTGGCTCAGCATCCGTTGTTTCGGCGTGCCCGGCACATTGCGCTGTACCTGCCCAACGACGGCGAGATCGACCCGCGGCCTTTGCTGCTCGAAGCCCAGCGGCGCGGCAAGCGGACCTACCTGCCGGTGCTCAGCGATTGGCCGCGCACCAAGATGGTGTTTCAGCAGGTACGCCGAGGCGAAAAGCTTCGTCCCAACCGCTTTGGCATCCCCGAGCCCCGTATCCAGCGCGCCCGCCAACGCACCATCTGGGCGCTGGATCTGATCCTGCTGCCGCTGGTAGGGTTCGATGACGAAGGCGGGCGTTTGGGCATGGGCGGCGGCTTCTACGACCGCAGCCTGGCCTATCGCGCTCGGCGCACGGTCTGGCAGGCCCCGGTGCTGCTGGGGCTGGCCCATGAATGCCAGAAGGTGGAGCGCCTGGCGCAGGCCAGTTGGGATGTACCGTTGCAGGGCACGGTCACGGACAGGGCTTGGTATCTGACTTGAAACCTGTTGGAGCGGTCAGTGGCCGCGAAAGCCGCGCCGCCGTTACCGCGAGCTCACTACCGAAGTCTGCACCACGGTCAACTCAACACCCGTATCCGCCTTGCTCGCCCACAGACTCTGCGCGTATCCGGTGGTGACCACACCCAGGCCAAACAAGATCACCAATGTCCACAACAAATCCGGCTTACGGCGCATCGACGCTGCCCCCCTACAAGGCAATTCAAGAATCAACGGAACGGTATTCTGGCCTGGCGAACAGCAGCGCCGGGCTTAAATTTGCGCGCATTCTGGGGCAAGCTTCAACGACAAGCAAACTTTGTGCGCAACCAATTGTCGGCTGCTTTTCAACCCCCAAAAAGCTGGCCATTTCGTATCACTGAGGAACCCTGTCATGGCCTACTGGCTGATGAAATCCGAGCCTGACGAACTGTCCATTCAGGACTTGGCCACGCTTGGCCAGACGCGCTGGGACGGTGTGCGCAACTACCAGGCGCGCAATTTTCTGCGCGCCATGGCGGTGGCCGATGAGTTCTTCTTCTACCACTCTAGCTGCCCCGAACCTGGCATAGCCGGTGTAGGCAAAATCGTGGCCGCCGACTATCCAGACCCCACCGCCTTGGACCCGGACAGCCCCTACTTCGACGCCAAGGCCAGCGCTGAGAAGAACCCTTGGACCTCGGTCGACGTCGCGCACGTCGAGACCTTCGGCAAAGTGCTCGGGCTCGGTTATCTGAAGCAGCAAGCAGGTCTGGCCGAAATGCCCCTGGTGCAAAAAGGCAGCCGCCTTTCGGTGATGCCGGTGACGGCAGAACAGTGGGCGCTGGTAATACAGTTGCGCTGAATATTCGAATAGGCCGTGGCCTACTCTGAAATTGATGTCGCTTAAGTGCCGACTGACCGTCTGCGCTGTTACTGCACAATCAAGTTATTGAACAGCAAGTCTTCTACGATGGGCTTGCCCTCTTCGTCGTTCATCACTTGCTGCAATTGCTTGAGGGCTTCCTGGCGCAGCTTTTCCTTGCCCTCGACATTGCTCATCGAGTCGGAAGTCTGTTGCGCGAACAAGGCCACCAGTTGATTGCGCAATAGCGGATCCTGGCGCTTCACCGCAGCCTCCGCCTCCGCCCCGGTCACCTTCAAGGCGATGTCTGCCTTGTACACGTGCAGCTTGGGGCCGCCATCGAGGGCGTAGTTGCCCACGAACGGCGGGGTCATGCCGATATAGGCCACCTTGGGAGCGGCATTCTCACCTTCTTTGGCCGCCTCATTGGCCATCACGGCGGTTGGCAGGGCCAACGCCAGCACTATGGATACCCAGGCTTTCATCTTTCATTTCTCCGCAAGGTCGTGTCCTGGCCGCGGCTGTCATGCCGGCCAGCGCTGTTACCTGTCTGTATCGGCCAGTACAGGTGATTCAATAGCTCGTGCGCATCCGAAGAGCTGAAACGGTTCTTCTAGAACATCAAGCCAAATGGCGAGCAGAACTGAAGCGCTTAAGTTCGCTTTGCAACATTTTCGCGCACTCCATTGGGCGGTAATCGATTTTATTTTCGGTAATGAAACTGTAACATTCGAATCCGCAGCAAATAACAATAAATGGAGCTTGTGCATGTTCGCCTTCTTCCGCCCCGCCCCTCATCGCGCCGCCCTGCCCGATGAAAAGATAGACAGCACCTACCGCCGCCTTCGCTGGCAGATCTTCGCCGGGATATTCATCGGTTACGCCGGTTATTACCTGCTGCGCAAGAACTTCTCGCTGGCCATGCCCTACTTGATTGAAGAGCAAGGCTACACCCGTGGCCAGCTGGGTTTGGCGATGTCTGCCATCGCCATTTCCTACGGCCTGTCGAAGTTCCTCATGGGGATCGTCTCCGATCGCTCCAACCCGCGTTACTTCCTGCCGTTCGGCCTGCTGATTTCGGCCGGCGTGATGTTCGTGTTCGGCTTTGCACCCTGGGCTACGTCCAGCGTCACCATGATGTTCATATTGCTGTTCATCAACGGTTGGGCCCAGGGCATGGGCTGGCCGCCCAGTGGACGGACCATGGTGCACTGGTGGTCGCAGAAGGAGCGTGGCGGCGTGGTGTCGGTGTGGAACGTAGCGCACAACGTCGGCGGTGGCCTGATCGGCCCGCTGTTCCTGCTCGGCATGGGCCTGTTCAACGATTGGCATGCGGCATTCTACGTGCCGGCGGCAGTTGCATTGCTGGTGGCCCTGTTCGCCTTCGCGACCATGCGCGACACGCCGCAATCGGTGGGCTTGCCGCCGATCGAACAGTACAAGAACGATTACCCGGAAGGCTACGATGCCAGTCACGAAGAAGAATTCACCGCCAAGGAAATCTTCGTCAAGTACGTGCTGCGCAACAAGATGCTGTGGTACATCGCCCTGGCCAACGTGTTCGTCTACCTGCTGCGCTATGGCGTACTGGACTGGGCGCCGACCTACCTCAAGGAAGCCAAGCACTTCACCGTGGACACCACCTCATGGGCGTATTTCTTCTATGAGTGGGCCGGCATTCCCGGCACGTTGCTGTGTGGCTGGATGTCGGACAAGATCTTCCGCGGCAATCGCGGGCTGACCGGTGTGGTGTTCATGGCCCTGGTGACCGTTGCCACTCTAGTGTACTGGCTCAACCCGCCGGGCAACCCGACCGTGGACATGATTGCGCTGTTCTCGATCGGCTTCCTGATCTACGGCCCGGTGATGTTGATCGGCCTGCAGGCCCTGGAATTGGCACCGAAGAAAGCGGCAGGGACCGCCGCCGGCTTCACCGGCCTGTTCGGCTACCTGGGTGGCTCGGTCGCCGCCAGCGCCGCGATGGGCTACACCGTGGATCACTTCGGCTGGGACGGTGGTTTCGTCCTGCTGATCGGCGCCTGCCTGCTGGCAATCGTCTTCCTGATCCCCACGCTCTGGCACAAGCAAGTGGCCAGCGCCGAGCGCCATGCCTGATTGACCCAGGCTACGCCGTCAGGGCAGGAATTGCTGCGAAGCCTGAGTGCAGCTGCCCTGATGGCAACGCTTGAGCCTGGCTTCCAGGTTCTTGTCCGGCATTGCGTGATTGCGCAGGGCACTGACGGTCTGCTCGACGTAATCGCGAGTGCTGCCGAAGCGCCCACTGGCACTGTCCAGAATCTGCGTCAGCAGGTTGTCGGGGAGGTTGCCGGCATAGCTGGGCAAATGCCGCTCCAGCACGAAACCCAACGCCTGTACCTTGGTGCCGTCTTCCAGACGGCAGTTGAGCCAGTGCGGGCGGTAGGAGGGATAGGGCATTTCACGCTGCCAAAGCGCCAAAAGCGAGTCTTCGAGATTTTCCTGCGGCAGGCGGTAGGCGAAGCCGGCGCAGGAGCCGCCACGGTCCAGACCGAACACCAGGCCCGGCCGCTCGGGCGTGCCTCGGTGCTCGTGGGACCACAGGTACAGACCCCGGTGATAGCCATGGACTCGAGCGCGGCGCCGCTCTGCAGCGCTGCATTCTGGCCGCCAGATGAGCGAGCCGTAGGCGAACAGCCAGACCGGACCGCCACGATGACGTCGCATCGTCGTATTCAGTGAGTGAAGAAGTTGCTCGTGGGTCAGTTGCGGCCCGAGATCGAGCGACGGCGGATAGACCACATTCAAGTGCGCAGTTTCGAGTACCGACATAAGCAGTCGCCTGTTATCCCCGTAAGATTGCAATGAACCCTTACTCTAACGCATTGCAACTGTCGCGCCTCTACCGTATGGCAGATTGGTCAATAAATACAAGCGCTTATAATCAACTTCAAATAGATTGGTTATAAGCACCAAAGCGGCACAGGCACAAAGCTCTGTGCACGATTACACGGCGTCGTATTCGACGCCGGCCATGCAGTGAAGAAGTTCAAGCCACGAAATGACGCAGTGGCGAAGAAACTAGAGTGGGCGCGGCGCGTAGGCGAAGACATCCGCACGCATCTGGTGCGCATCCATACCCGCTTCGACCAGGGCATCGAGCGTGGCATAGATCATCGCCGGTGAGCCGCTGCCATAGACATGCACCCCGCTGAGGTCGGCGATGTCTTCGCAGACCGCTTCGTGCAGCATGCCGCAGCGCCCTTCCCAACCGCAAAGGTCGCTCACCACCTTGTTCAGGAACAGGTTGGGCAACTGCTTCCAGTGCTCCCAATGTTCCAGCGCGTAGAAATCCTCGGGGCGACGCACACCCCAGTACAGATGCACCGGATGCTTGAAGCCCTGGGAACGGCAGTGCTCGATCAGGCTGTTCATTTGCGCCATGCCAGTCCCTGCGGCAATCAGCACCAACGGCCCATCGGGCAACTCGGACAGGTGCGTATCGCCGTAGGGCATGTGCACACGGGCCATGCCATTGCGCTGCAATTGTTCGATCAGGCTCTTTGCGCTGGCCTCGCGCACCAGTACGTGCAACTCCAGATCGCGCCCGCTATGGGGTGCAGACGCCAAGGAAAAGGCTGACTTTTCGCCGTTGTCGCGCTCGATCATCAGGTATTGCCCGGCGTGGTAGCGCGGGGGCTTGCCAGCCGGCGCGCGCAGGCGCACACGCCAGACGTCGCCGCCGATATCGACGCAATCGACCAGTTGGCAGGCGAGGCTGCGTACCGGCAACTCGCCTTTGGCCAGCACACCGTCCCAGAGGATCACGCAGTCCTCCAACGGCTCTGCGATGCAGGTGTGAAACTCGCCATGATCGATCACGACACCTTCCTCGCGAACGCTGCCTTCCACCAGCACCGCGCTGCACACATGGCAATTGCCGTTGCGGCAGCTCTGCGGGCACTCGTAGCCCAGGCGCTGCGCGGCAGCCAGGATCCGCTCGCCAGGCAGGGTTTCCAGCACCACGCCCGAAGGTTGCAAGGTCACACGCATCAATCTATTCCCAACTGATTCCAGAGTTCATCGATACGTCGAGTCACGGCCTCGTCCTTGACGATGACACGCCCCCATTCGCGCGTCGTCTCGCCTGGCCATTTATGCGTGGCATCCAGGCCCATCTTCGAGCCCAGACCCGACACCGGCGAGGCGAAGTCCAGGTAGTCGATCGGGGTGTTGTCGATCATCACGGTGTCGCGCTTGGGGTCCATGCGCGTGGTGATGGCCCAGATCACGTCGTTCCAGTCCCTGGCATTGATGTCGTCGTCGGTGACGATCACGAACTTGGTGTACATGAACTGGCGCAAGAACGACCACACCCCGAGCATGACCCGCTTGGCGTGTCCCGGATACTGCTTCTTCATGGTCACCACCGCCATGCGGTAAGAGCAGCCTTCGGGCGGCAGGTAGAAGTCGGTGATTTCCGGGAACTGCTTCTGCAGGATCGGCACGAACACTTCGTTCAGCGCCACGCCCAGAATGGCGGGCTCATCCGGTGGTCGGCCGGTGTAGGTGCTGTGGTAGATCGGCTTGATCCGGTGGGTGATGCGCTGCACGGTGAAAACCGGAAACTTGTCGACTTCGTTGTAGTAGCCGGTGTGATCACCGTACGGCCCTTCGTCGGCCATCTCGCCCGGATGGATCACCCCCTCCAGGATGATCTCGGCGGTGGCCGGCACCTGCAGGTCGTTGCCGCGGCACTTCACCAGCTCGGTGCGGTTGCCGCGCAGCAGTCCGGCGAAGGCGTATTCGGACAGGCTGTCGGGAACCGGCGTCACCGCACCGAGGATGGTCGCAGGGTCGGCGCCCAGGGCCACGGCCACGGGGAAAGGTTGCCCCGGATGCTTGTCGCACCACTCACGGTAATCCAGAGCACCGCCGCGATGGCTCAGCCAGCGCATGATGACCTTGTTGCGGCCGATCACCTGCTGACGATAGATACCCAGGTTCTGACGCTCCTTGTTCGGCCCCTTGGTGACCGTCAGGCCCCAAGTGATCAACGGCGCGACGTCTCCGGGCCAGCAGTGCTGCACGGGCAGCATGCCAAGGTCGACGTCGTCACCTTCCACAACGATCTCCTGGCAGGGCGCGTCCTTGATCACCTTGGGCGCCATGGCGATGATCTTCTTGAAGATCGGCAGCTTCGACCAGGCATCGCGTAGACCCTTGGGCGGCTCGGGCTCCTTGAGGAACGCCAGCAGCTTGCCGATCTCGCGCAGCTCGCTCACCGATTCGGCGCCCATGCCCATGGCTACGCGCTCGGGCGTGCCGAACAAGTTGCCCAGCACCGGGATATCGAAGCCGGTGGGCTTTTCGAAAAGCAACGCCGGCCCTTTTGCGCGCAGGGTGCGGTCGCACACCTCGGTCATTTCGAGCACCGGCGAGATGGGCACCTGAATGCGTTTCAACTCTCCGCGCTGCTCAAGCTGCTGCACGAAATCCCGAAGATCCTTGAATTTCATCGACCATGCCAGTTAGAAAATAAGCGTACATCCTACCTGCTCTGACGGGCAAACAGCAGCCCGTCAATGCCTGGCATCGCTCAGTTGTGGCTTGTGCCCAGGAACATGGGCGCAAACAGTGGGCTGAGCCTTGCGCCACCTGCGTCGGACAAGTGATCTTCGTCCCTGTACTGCGAAGTCCCATCGACCTCTATGCTGCAGACGCCATCGGTACACATCATTGGCGTCGGATCAATGACGTGAACGCCTGGATCGGCTTTGCTCAAGGACGCGAACAAGTCGCCGAGGAACCGCTGCCGCGCCAGATGCTCCTGGAGCGGACGCCCCAGGCCATCGGCCGAACGTCCTATCCGCGCCAGACTGGTCAGCCGCTCGATGATGCCCTTGCGCTGCAGCGGCACTTCCTTGAACAGCCAGACCTGCACCCCTGCCTCTCGCAAGGCAGCCACACGCGCCTTGATGGCGGCGGCCATGCGCTGCTCGGCCTGGGCGGTATCGTCGTGGGCATTGAGCAGGACCTTTCTGTCGCCGTCCTCGTGCCCGTAGACGTACAGACTCCAATTGGAGGCCAGCACGACGTCCTTGATACCAAGGCTGACCACCTTGTTCATGGTTTGCTGATTGAAGTCCTTGCAACGCTGACGCGGCTCATCGTTCAGAATCGGCGGACAGGCGCTCATGCTGAACAGCCACACCGACCGCCCTTCAGCACGGGCATTGCGCTCGATGGCCGGCATCAATGCGGCGGCGTGGCTGTCACCCCAAAACGCCTGGGTCGGCGGCTTGGCTTGCTCTCCGCCAACCAGGCACGCCTTGTCTATCGACTTGTCCTGCGTCACCACCATGCATTTCATCTGCCCGGCTCGCCATTCGCGGGTCTGCGCGTACTCCAGGGCCTTGCCGCTCAGACGCCCCGGCACGCCATCGGCGGAGCGAATCGCCGAACCGATCGTCACCAGTACGACGATGGCCGCCAAGCCGCCTGCCAATATGGATGTGCGCCCTGCCAGCAGACGTTTTTCTCGAAACGGTAATTCGACATACCGCAGGCTCAGCCAGGCCAGACCCAGTGCCAGGGCCATCCAGCCCAGTGCCTCGAACGGCTGGATCCCGTCGATGGAAACGGCATTGGCATACACATAGACCGGCCAGTGCCACAGATACAGCGAATAGGAGAGCAACCCCACCCAGACCAGCGGCCGCAGGCTCAGCAGCCGTGCCGCCGGACCCGGACCCTGCGCACCGGACCAGATCAGGGCAGTGGTACCCAGAACCGGCAGCAGGGCCGCCCAACCGGGAAACACCGTAGATCGATCGAACGTGAACACGGCAAGCAGGACCGCCACCATCCCGGCGAGCCCGACCAGCTGGTAGACCCAAGGCCGCACAGCCCGCTTGGGCACAGGCAGCACCGCGAGCATGGCGCCACAGAGCAGCTCCCAGGCACGGGTGGGCAGCGAAAAGAAGGTGAATGCCGGCTTGTGCTCGATGCAGGCGATGTTCAGGCCGAATGAAACCAGCAACAAGCCCAGCAAGATCCAGCGCCAGTGCCTGAAAAAGCGGATCAGCACCACCATGATCAGCGGAAAGAAGATGTAGTACTGCTCTTCGACCGTCAGTGACCAGGTATGCAACAGTGGCTTGAGATCCGAAGCAGGCTCGAAGTAGCCGTGCTCGCGCATGAACAGGATATTGGAGATGAACAGCGACTGATACCGCACGGTTCGGCCAAGCTCGGAGAAATCCTTCGCGGTCAGCAACAGCCAACCCATCGCCAAGGTCGCCAGAATGACCACGCTCAAGGCTGGAATGATGCGGCGCGCGCGGCGTGCCCAGAAGTCGACGAAACTGAAGCGCCCGGCGCTGATCTCGCGAAACAGAATCGAGGTGATCAGAAACCCGGAGATAACAAAGAACACATCCACGCCGACGAAACCGCCGCTGAATGCATCGAATCCGAAATGAAACAGTACGACGGGGATAACCGCCAGCGCCCGTAATCCGTCGATATCACGGCGATTGCCAAACGTGTGCATGAAAAAACCTTACCTGTTCTCGAGACAGAGTTCCTTGGAGGCGCGAAGTTATCGGCCGCGCAAACATCAACCCAGATGCAAACAATCCGGGACAAAAAAAAGCGCCCTCGCGGGCGCTCTTCTCGAACAGCAGACCTTACTTGCGTTTCATCGACAGGAAGAACTCGTCGTTGGTCTTGGTCTGCTTGAGCTTGTCGATCAGGAACTCGATGGCCGCCACTTCGTCCATCGGGTGCAGCAGCTTGCGCAGGATCCACATGCGCTGCAGTTCGTCGTCGGCGGTCAGCAGCTCTTCGCGACGGGTACCGGAACGGTTGATGTTGATGGCCGGGAAGACGCGCTTTTCGGCGATCTTGCGGTCCAGGGGCAGTTCCATGTTGCCGGTACCCTTGAACTCTTCGTAGATCACTTCATCCATCTTCGAGCCGGTTTCAACCAGCGCGGTGGCGATGATGGTCAGCGAACCGCCTTCCTCGATGTTACGCGCAGCACCGAAGAAACGCTTCGGCTTCTCCAGGGCGTGGGCGTCGACACCACCGGTCAGGACCTTGCCGGAGCTCGGGATCACGGTGTTGTAGGCACGCGCCAGACGGGTGATCGAGTCGAGCAGGATGACCACGTCCTTCTTGTGCTCGACCAGGCGCTTGGCCTTCTCGATCACCATCTCGGCCACTTGCACGTGGCGGGTTGGCGGCTCGTCGAAGGTCGAGGCGACCACTTCGCCGCGCACGGTGCGCTGCATCTCGGTCACTTCTTCCGGACGCTCGTCGATCAGCAGAACGATCAGGTGGCATTCGGGGTTGTTGCGCGTGATGTTCGAAGCGATGTTCTGCAGCATGATGGTCTTGCCCGCTTTCGGCGGAGCGACGATCAGGCCGCGCTGGCCCTTGCCGATCGGGGCGCACAGGTCGATGACACGACCGGTGAGGTCTTCGGTGGAACCGTTGCCGGCTTCCATCTTCATGCGCACCGTGGGGAACAGCGGCGTGAGGTTTTCGAAGAGAATCTTGTTTTTCGCGTTTTCCGGACGGTCGAAGTTGATGGTATCGACTTTCAACAGGGCGAAATAACGCTCGCCTTCCTTCGGCGGGCGGATCTTGCCGACGATGGTGTCGCCGGTACGCAGGTTGAAGCGGCGGATCTGGCTAGGCGACACATAGATGTCGTCTGGGCCGGCCAGGTACGAGGCGTCAGCCGAACGCAGGAAGCCGAAGCCGTCCTGGAGAATCTCCAGCACGCCATCACCGGAGATTTCCTCACCGCTTTTGGCGTGCTTCTTCAACAGGGAGAAAATCACGTCCTGCTTGCGCGAACGGGCCATATTTTCTATGCCCATCTGTTCGGCCATTTCGAGCAGATCGGTGATCGGCTTTTGCTTGAGTTCAGTCAGGTTCATAAGGGAATGACGTAATCATGTATGGAGGGGAGAAATTAAGCTTTGGGCTTAATGAGGCCGCGCCGCAGAGAAGGCGACAGGATCGCGTACTGATTCGAGTAGGAGTGCGTCGGCGACGGCTTGCAGGGGGCAGAGGAGAAACCAATGCGAGGCCGAATGTAACACCTGGATTTGCAGGCGTCCAGTATCCCGGCCAGAAAAAGGCCCCGACGAATGCGGGGCCTTTCGGGTGTCAGATGTTGGCGTCCAGGAAGGCTGCCAGCTGCGACTTGGACAGTGCGCCGACCTTGGTCGCTTCGACGTTACCGTTCTTGAACAGCATCAGCGTCGGGATGCCACGCACGCCGTGCTTGGCCGGGGTTTCCTGATTCTCGTCGATGTTGAGCTTGGCGACGGTCAGCTTGCCCTTGTAGGTTTCGGCGATCTCGTCGAGTACCGGGGCGATCATCTTGCACGGGCCACACCACTCGGCCCAGTAGTCGACGAGTACAGCACCGTCAGCCTTCAGTACATCTGCTTCGAAGCTGGCGTCGCTGACGTGCTTGATAAGGTCGCTGCTCATGGAGTATCTCCGTGGTCATATTCGGAAAGAAAAACGTGGCCCATCATAGCGGCACAGCGCCGCCACAGGAAGCCGATGATCATTGATCATCACTATGAACATCGGTGATACAGCCAATGGAACCCTACTCAACGCACCAGGAATGACCGCAGGTGCAGTGCGGCGCGCTCCGCAACGGTGCGTACCGTGCCCCCAGATGGGCAGCCCCCACAGGCCAATACCCATGGCAAGCCAGCGCAATCCGCGCCCTGCCCCATTCTGGCACGCGCTGTGCTACCACCCCTGGCAACCTCGACTCGATCGCAATCGGAGTACTGCCATGATTTCGCGCTGCAGACTGCTGTTCACTGCCCTGGCCGCCAGCTTCATGCTCGCTCAGGCCGTTCACGCCGACGGCCTGAGCGACATCACCGAGCGCGGCACCTTGCGTGTCGCCGTGCCGCAGGACTTCCCACCGTTCGGCTCGGTCGGCCCCGACATGCAACCGCGTGGCCTGGACATCGACACCGCCAAGCTGATCGCCGATCAGTTGAAGGTGAAGCTGCAGCTCACCCCGGTGAACTCCACTAACCGCATTCCCTACCTCACCACCGGCAAGGTCGACCTGGTGATCTCAAGCCTGGGCAAGAACGCCGAGCGTGAACAGGTCATCGACTTCTCCAGTGCCTACGCGCCCTTCTACCTGGCCGTGTTCGGCCCGCCAGAAGCACCGATCGCCACTCTGGACGACCTCAAGGGCAAGACCATCAGCGTGACCCGCGGCGCCATCGAAGACATCGAGCTGAGCAAGGTCGCTCCCGAAGGCCTCACCATCAAACGCTTCGAGGATAACAACTCGACCATCGCCGCCTACCTCGCCGGCCAGACCGACCTGATCGCCAGCGGCAACGTGGTGATGGTGGCCATTTCGGAAAAGAACCCCAAGCGCATTCCGGCCATGAAGCTCAAGCTCAAGGACTCGCCCGTGTACGTGGGCATCAACAAGCAACAGCCGGAGCTCCTGGCCAAGGTCAACGAGATCATCGCCGCAGGCAAGAAAGACGGCAGCCTGGAAAAGAATGCGCAGACCTGGCTGAAGCAGCCGCTGCCCGCCGATCTCTGATTGTCGAGCGTACGCAATGGCCTATCAGTTCGCTTTCGCCCCGGTGCTCGCCCAGGCCGACCTGCTGCTCAAGGGTGCACTGTTCACCCTTGAACTGACCGCCATCGGCGCGCTGCTCGGGGTGGCCGTGGGCATCGTCGGCGGCGCCGTGCGGGCCTGGCAGATCAAGCCGTTCGCCGGCCTGTTCGGGGTCTACGTGGAGTTGATCCGCAACACGCCCTTTCTGGTGCAGCTGTTCTTCATCTTCTTCGGCCTGCCCAGCCTGGGCGTGCAGATCAGCGAATGGCAGGCCGCGGTGCTGGCCATGGTGGTCAATCTGGGGGCCTATTCCACCGAGATCATCCGTGCCGGTATCCAGGCCATACCCAAGGGCCAGCTCGAAGCGTCGGCGGCCCTGGCCATGAGCCGGTTCGAAGCCTTCCGCTACGTGGTCCTGCAGCCGGCGCTGGCCAAGGTCTGGCCGGCTCTGAGCAGCCAGATCATCATCGTCATGCTGGGTTCGGCGGTGTGCTCGCAGATCGCCACGCAGGAGCTGAGCTTCTACGCCAACTTCATCCAGTCACGTAATTTCCGCGCCTTCGAGACGTACCTGCTGACCACCTTGGTGTACCTGGTCATGTCGATCCTGATCCGCATGCTGCTGAACTGGCTGGGTCGGCGTTTCATCATGAGGAACAGTTGATGGATTTCACCCTGTGGGACATCGTGCGCAATCTGCTCACCGGCCTGCAATGGACCCTGGCCCTGAGCCTGGTGGCGTTCATCGGCGGCGGGCTGATCGGCTTGCTGGTGATGACCCTGCGTATCTCCCCCATGCATCCGCTGCGCACCGTAGCGCGCTGCTACATCGAAGTGTTCCAGGGCACGCCGCTGCTGATGCAGCTGTTTCTGGTGTTCTTCGGCGTGGCGCTGATGGGCGTGGACATTTCGCCCTGGGTGGCCGCAGCCCTGGCCCTGACGCTGTTCACCAGCGCCTATCTGGCCGAGATCTGGCGCGGTTGCGTGGAGTCCATCGGCAACGGCCAGTGGGAAGCCTCTGCCAGCCTGGCGCTGACCCGGACCGAGCAACTGCGCTACGTGATCCTGCCCCAGGCCTTGCGCATCGCCGTGGCGCCGACCGTGGGCTTCTCGGTGCAGGTGGTCAAGGGCACTGCGGTGACCTCGATCATCGGCTTCACCGAGCTGACCAAGACCGGCAGCATGCTGGCCAACGCCACCTTCGAACCCTTCATGGTCTACGGCTTCGTCGCCCTGGGCTAC
Source organism: Pseudomonas sp. PS01301 (assembly GCF_029960215.1). Classification (NCBI taxonomy): domain Bacteria; kingdom Pseudomonadati; phylum Pseudomonadota; class Gammaproteobacteria; order Pseudomonadales; family Pseudomonadaceae; genus Pseudomonas; species Pseudomonas sp. PS01301. The sequence continues at coordinate 19,872 of NZ_JASCPM010000060.1, forward strand.
TTCGCCCTGTGCTACCCGCTGTCGCTCAGTGCCCGTTATCTGGAAAGGAGGCTGCATGCCGCTGCTTAGGATTTCCGCCCTGCACAAGTACTACGGCGATCATCATGTGCTCAAGGGCATCGACCTGAGTGTGGACGAAGGTCAGGTGGTCGCGATCATCGGCCGCAGCGGTTCGGGCAAGAGCACCTTGCTGCGCACCCTGAACGGCCTGGAATCGATCAATGACGGCGTCATCGAAGTCGATGGTGAATACCTGGATGCCGCGCGCGCCGATTTGCGCAGTCTGCGCCAGAAGGTCGGCATGGTGTTCCAGCAGTTCAACCTGTTCCCGCACCTGAGCGTGGGCGAGAACGTCATGCTCGCCCCGCAGGTGGTGCAGAAGGTGCCCAAGGCTCGCGCCCGCGAACTGGCCCGGGAGATGCTCGAACGCGTCGGTTTGGGCGAGAAGTTCGATGCGTTCCCCGATCGGCTCTCCGGTGGCCAGCAGCAACGGGTGGCGATCGCCCGGGCCCTGGCCATGTCGCCCAAGGTGCTGCTGTGCGACGAGATTACCTCGGCGCTGGATCCGGAACTGGTCAACGAAGTGCTCAGCGTGGTGCGCAAGCTGGCCGAGGATGGCATGACGCTGATCATGGTCACCCATGAAATGCGCTTCGCCCGCGAGGTTGGTGACAAGCTGGTGTTCATGCACCACGGCAAGGTGCACGAAGTGGGCGACCCCAAGGACTTGTTCGTCAATCCGCGTACGCCCGAGCTGGCGCAGTTCATCGGTATGCAGCCGGCTTGAAGGTCGCCTGGGCTCGCCAGAGCTCGGGCCTGGGGGCAAAGATCAGGATGGCGCGTTGGCGCCGTCGCCTGATCGTGGCACGATGCGGGGGTTAACGACCGAGATCCTTTGACCATGCCGCAGACCAAAGCCAAGAACCTGTCCCTGATCGCCGCCATCGACCTGGGCTCGAACAGCTTTCATATGGTGGTGGCCAAGGCCCACGTCAATGAAATCCGCATCCTCGAACGTCAGGGGGAAAAGGTCCAGCTTGCCGCCGGCATCGACGAGGAGCGCAGGCTCAGCGAAGAGTCGATGCAACGCGGCCTGGACTGCCTCAAGCGCTTCGCCCAGCTGATCAACGGCCTGCCCCTGGGCGCCGTGCGCATCGTGGGCACCAACGCCCTGCGCGAAGCCCGCAACCGCAATGAATTCATCGTCCGCGCCGAGCAGATCCTGGGCCATCCGGTGGAAGTCATCTCCGGCCGCGAAGAAGCTCGCCTCATCTATCTGGGCGTTTCCCACACCCTGGCCGACACTCCGGGCAAGCGCCTGGTTGCCGACATCGGCGGCGGCAGCACCGAGTTCATCATCGGCCAGCGGTTCGAGCCATTGCTGCGCGAAAGCCTGCAGATGGGCTGCGTGAGCTACACCCAGCGTTACTTCCGCGACGGCAAGATCACCCCCGCCCGCTATGCCCAGGCCTACACGGCGGCGCGCCTGGAGATCATGAGCATCGAAAACGCTCTGCATCGGCTCAGTTGGGACGAGGCCATCGGCTCCTCCGGCACCATCCGCGCCATCGGCCTGGCATTGAAGGCCGGCGGTCAGGGCAGCGGCGAGGTCAACGCCGACGGGCTGGCCTGGCTCAAGCGCAAGCTGTTCAAGCTGGGCGATGTCGACAAGATCGATTTCGACGGCATCAAGCCGGATCGGCGGACCATCTTCCCGGCGGGGCTGGCGATTCTCGAGGCGATCTTCGATGCGCTCGCCCTGCAGCGCATGGACCACTGCGATGGCGCCCTGCGCGAAGGCGTGCTGTACGACCTGTTGGGTCGTCATCACCACGAGGACGTGCGCGAGCGCACCCTGAGCTCGCTGATGACCCGCTACCACGTCGACGTCGAGCAGGCCGAGCGCGTGGAGCGCAAGGCCCTGCATGCCTTCGACCAGGTAGCAGCGGACTGGGGGCTGGAAGATGGGGTCTGGCGCGAATTGCTGGGCTGGGCGGCGAAGGTCCACGAGATCGGCCTGGACATCGCCCACTATCATTACCACAAGCACGGCGCCTACCTGATCGAACACTCGGATCTGGCCGGTTTCTCGCGTGAAGACCAGCAGATGCTTGCGCTGCTTGTACGTGGCCACCGACGCAACATCCCCAAGGACAAGTTCGCCGAGTTCGGTGATGACGGGGAGCAGCTGATCCGCCTGTGCGTGCTGCTGCGCTTCGCCATCCTGTTCCACCACATTCGGGGCACTCAGGCGATGCCAGCGGTTTCCCTGCATGCCAAGGCCAAGAGCCTGGACGTGGTGTTCCCCGATGGCTGGCTGGAAAACAACCAACTGACCCAGGCCGACTTCGCCCAGGAAGCCGAATGGCTGACTCGGGTGGGCTTTACCCTGACCGTTCGCTGAAGACCGCGCAGGCCCTTTCGCGGGCAGAGACCCGCTCCCACATTGGAATGCGATCCCTGTGGGAGGTGGGTTTTACCCTGACCGTTCGCTGAAGACCGCGCAGGCCCTTTCGCGGGCAGAGACCCGCTCCCACATTGGAATGCGATCCCTGTGGGAGCGGGTCTC
>NZ_JASCPM010000061.1:0-20546 GCF_029960215.1 Pseudomonas sp. PS01301
GTGTGGGAGCGCAGGTGATCGGGTTGCCTGTTCGCGCTGCCTTTACCAGAAGGCACCCGCGAACAGGCAACACTGGTTAGGCCGAGGCCAGCTCCTTGTGCTCATCGGCCGCCAGCAGCGCCTTGTCGGTCTGACCCATCACCTGGCTGGTGATGGTGCCCGCCGCCATCGAACCGCTCACGTTCAGGGCGGTGCGGCCCATGTCGATCAACGGTTCGACTGAAATCAACAGCGCCACCAGGGTGACCGGCAAGCCCATGGCCGGCAGCACGATCAACGCTGCGAACGTTGCGCCGCCGCCGACCCCGGCCACACCGGCCGAACTCAGGGTGACGATACCCACCAACGTGGCGATCCACAGCGGATCCAGTGGATTGATCCCAACCGTGGGCGCGACCATCACCGCCAGCATGGCCGGATAAAGACCGGCGCAACCGTTCTGGCCGATCGTCGCGCCGAACGATGCCGCGAAGCTGGCAATGGCCTGAGGCACGCCCAGACGCCGGGTCTGCGCTTCGATGCTCAGTGGAATGGTTGCCGCACTGGAGCGGCTGGTGAAGGCGAAGGTCAGCACCGGCCACACCTTGCGGAAAAACCGCAGCGGGTTGACCCCAGCCAGGCTCAGCAGCAGCCCGTGCACTGCGAACATCAGCGCCAGACCGATGTACGACACCACCACGAAACTGCCCAGCTTGACGATGTCCTGCACGTTGGAGCTGGCCACCACCTTCGCCATCAGGGCCAGCACACCATAGGGCGTCAGCTTCATCACCAGGCGCACCAGGCGCATCACCCAGGCTTGCAGCACGTCGATCGCGCCGAGCACTTTCGTGCCCTTGTCCGCATCGTCCTTGAGCAGTTGCAGTGCCGCCATCCCGAGGAACGCAGCGAAGATCACCACGCTGATGATCGAGGTAGGCTTGGCTCGCGCCAGGTCGGCGAAAGGGTTCTGGGGAATGAACGACAGCAACAGTTGCGGCACGTTGAGGTCGGCGACCTTGCCCGCGTAATCGCTCTGGATCGTGGCCAGACGCGCAGCTTCCTGAGTCCCGGCCACCAGGCCTTCGGCGGTCAGGCCGAACAGGTTGGTCAGGCCGATGCCGATCAGCGCGGCGATGGCGGTGGTGAACAGCAGCGTGCCGATGGTCAGGAAGCTGATCTTGCCCAGCGAGGATGCGTTGTGCAGACGCGCCACGGCGCTGAGGATGGACGCGAAAATCAACGGCATGACGATCATCTGCAGCAACTGCACATAGCCGTTGCCGACCAGTTCCAGCCAGCCGATGGTGCTCTTGAGCACGGGGTGCCCGGCGCCGTAGACGGTGTGCAGGCCGATACCGAACAGCACGCCCAGTCCCAGGCCCAGCAGGACCTTCTTGGCCAGGCTCCAATCGGTGCGACGGGTTTGTGCCAGGCCCAGCAGCAGCGCTGCGAAGATCAGCAGATTCAACAAGAGGGGCAGGTTCATGTCAGCTCCGGAAAATGAAGGACCGCACCTCTGCGGGCGCTGGTCAATCGCGGATGCTAACACCTTGAATCGAAAGCCGATTAATACCGGAATGGAAGATGCTTAGGTATTTTTGGAATAAGCGCCAGGCACATTTCCAAGGCCTGGAGTGGATCTTCACACTAGCGCTGTGAAGACCCACCCATAGCCATGAAACGGCGTGTGCTTACAGCCCGTCGAGCATCGCCTTGTTGCGCACGGCACCTTTGTCAGCGCTGGTGGCCAGTAGGGCGTAGGCCTTGAGCGCGGTGGTCACCTTGCGTGGACGCACTTCGACCGGCTTCCAGCCCTTCTTGTCCTGCTCGGCACGACGGGCTGCCAACTCGGCATCGTCCACCAGCAGGTTGATCGAGCGATTGGGGATGTCGATCAGCACCTTGTCGCCGTCCTGCACCAGACCGATGGCCCCACCGGCGGCTGCCTCAGGCGAAGCGTGACCGATGGACAGGCCCGAGGTACCGCCCGAGAAACGGCCGTCGGTCAGCAATGCGCAGGCTTTGCCCAGGCCCTTGGATTTCAGGTAGGAGGTGGGATACAGCATCTCCTGCATGCCCGGGCCACCCTTGGGACCTTCGTAGCGAATGATCACGATATCACCGGCCTTCACTTCGTCGGCAAGGATGCCGCGCACCGCGCTGTCCTGGCTTTCGAAGATCTTGGCATTGCCTTCGAACACATGGATCGACTCATCCACACCGGCGGTTTTCACCACGCAACCGTCCAGCGCGATGTTGCCGTAGAGCACGGCCAGGCCGCCCTCCTGGGAGTAGGCATGTTCGAAGCTGCGGATGCAGCCGTTCTCGCGGTCGTCGTCCAGCGTGTCCCAGCGCGTGGACTGGCTGAATGCGGTTTGTGTCGGAATGCCCGCCGGGCCCGCCTTGAAGAAGTGATGCACCGCTTCGTCGGAGGTCTGGGTGATGTCCCACTTGGCGATGGCTTCGGCCATGCTGCGGCTGTGCACGGTCGGCAGGTCGGTGTGCAGCAGGCCGCCACGGGCCAGCGAACCGAGGATGCTGAAGATGCCACCGGCACGGTGCACGTCTTCCATGTGGTATTTCTGGATGTTCGGCGCCACCTTGCACAGCTGCGGCACGCTGCGCGACAGACGATCGATGTCGCGCAAGTCGAAATCAATCTCGGCTTCCTGGGCTGCGGCCAGCAGGTGCAGGATGGTGTTGGTCGAACCGCCCATGGCGATGTCCAGCATCATGGCGTTTTCGAACGCCTTGAAGTTGGCGATGTTGCGCGGCAGCACCGATTCGTCGTTCTCGCCGTAGTAGCGTTTGCACAACTCGACGATGGTACGGCCGGCCTGCAGGAACAGCTGCTCGCGGTCGCTGTGGGTCGCCAGTGTGGAACCGTTGCCCGGCAGGGCCAGGCCCAGGGCTTCGGTCAGGCAGTTCATCGAGTTGGCGGTGAACATGCCCGAGCACGAACCACAGGTAGGGCAGGCGCTGCGCTCGTACTCGGCGACCTTTTCATCCGAGGCGGTGGCGTCGGCGGCGATCACCATGGCGTCGACCAGGTCCAGGCCATGGCTGGCCAGTTTGGTCTTGCCGGCTTCCATCGGCCCGCCGGAAACGAAGATCACCGGCACGTTCAGGCGCAAGGCAGCCATCAGCATGCCCGGGGTGATCTTGTCGCAGTTGGAGATGCACACGATGGCGTCGGCGCAGTGGGCGTTGACCATGTACTCGACCGAGTCGGCGATGATCTCGCGGCTGGGCAGGGAATACAGCATCCCGTCGTGGCCCATGGCGATGCCGTCGTCCACCGCAATCGTGTTGAATTCCTTGGCCACGCCACCCGCGCGCTCGATCTCGCGTGCAACCAGCTGACCCAGGTCCTTGAGGTGCACATGGCCCGGCACGAACTGGGTGAACGAGTTGGCGATGGCGATGATCGGCTTCTTGAAATCGTCATCCTTCATGCCAGTGGCACGCCAGAGCGCGCGGGCACCGGCCATGTTGCGGCCGTGGGTGGATGTTTTCGAGCGATAGTCAGGCATGGAACGACTCCGGGCGGCTAATCGGGTTTCAGTGAGGGAGTGAGCTTTTCCTGGTCCGCGGCACGCTCGGTCGGTGTGTTGCCGTGCTTGCGGATGAGGCCGGTAACGCTGCGGGATCGCCACGCGTACGGCCGAGCTCATAAACCCGCCGGGGGATGATTGGCGAAGAGTAGGGCGATTCTACACCCATGGGGGAAGGATGGAACGTGGGGCAGGGCAAGTAATCGCCAGTGATGCCTGACGCGGCTCGCACCGCTGCTACAAAGCCCCTGTAGCAGCGGCGGGAGCCGCGTCAAAAGCGCCGTTGCATCAGCTGTTGGGCAACAACCGGCACGTAATGCTCTTGATGTACCGCGTTTCCGGAATCGCTGGATGCACCGGATGGTCCGGGCCCTGGCCGCCGCGTTCCAGCAGTTGGATGTTGCGGTCCAGGTGGCGGGCGCTGGTCAGCAGGATGTTCTGCAGGTCGTCCTCGGGCAGGTGCATGGAGCACGAAGCGCTGACCAGGATGCCGTCCTTGCTGAGCAGGCGCATGGCTTGCTCGTTGAGGCGGCGGTAGGCGCCTTCGCCGTTCTTCAGGTCCTTCTTGCGCTTGATGAACGCAGGTGGGTCGGCGACGATCACGTCGAAGCGCTCTTCGGCGGCCTTGAGTTCTTTCAAGGCCTCGAACACGTCACCTTCCACGCAGGTGACTTTCTCGGCGAAGCCATTGAGCGCGGCATTGCGCTCGACGCCATCGAGGGCGAAGCCCGAAGCGTCGACGCAGAACACTTCGCTGGCGCCGAATGCGCCGGCCTGCACGCCCCAACCGCCGATGTAGCTGAACAGGTCGAGCACGCGCTTGCCCTTGACGTACGGCGCCAGGCGCGCGCGGTTCATGCGGTGGTCGTAGAACCAGCCGGTCTTCTGGCCTTCCATCACGGGGGCTTCGAACTTCACGCCGTTCTCTTCCAGAGCGACCCACTCCGGGACCACGCCGAACGCGCTTTCCACGTAGCGCTCCAGGCCTTCGGCATCGCGGGCGGCGGAATCGTTCTTGAACAGGATACCGCTGGGCTTGATCACCTGGATCAGCGCGGCCATGACATCGGCCTTGTAGCGTTCCATGGTGGCCGAAGCGAGCTGCACCACCAGAATGTCGCCGAAGCGATCCACGACCAGGCCCGGCAGCAGGTCGGAATCACCGTACACCAGGCGATAGAACGGCTTGTCGAACAGCCGCTCGCGCAACGACAGGCAGACGTTTAGGCGATGCACCAGCAACGACTTGTCCAGGCTCAGCTTGACGTCGCGCGACAGCAGGCGGGCGCAGATCAGGTTGTTCGGGCTCAGTGCGACGATGCCCAGAGGCTTGCCGCCGGCCGCTTCGAGAATGGCCTGGTCGCCCGCCTGGAAACCGTTCAGCGGGGTCGCGGCCACGTCGATCTCGTTGCTGTAGACCCACAGGTGGCCGGCGCGCAGGCGGCGGTCGGCGTTGGCTTTGAGGCGAAGGCTGGGCAGGGACATGAAGTCGCTCCGGGTAAAAAAGAGCGGGAGTATACCCCTTTGGTCCCGGCCTCGAATGGAGGATTCGACAAATGACCCGCCGCGCACGGTGGGCGCTAGGGGCCGCAGCGGTTAGAATCCGCGCTGTCCGAGGCGTCGAGCCTGGGGCATGCTTGCCTATCGATCCGCGTTTCCCGTCAGGAGCCCCATGCCTGAATTACCCGAAGTAGAAACCACCCGTCGCGGCATCGCCCCGCACCTGGAAGGGCAGCGTGTGAGCCGCGTCATCGTGCGCGATCGACGCTTGCGCTGGCCGATTCCCGAAGACCTGGATGCGCGCCTGTCCGGGCAACGGATCGTGGCGGTCGAGCGGCGGGCCAAGTACCTGCTGATCAACGCCGAAGTGGGTACCTTGATCAGCCATTTGGGGATGTCGGGCAATCTGCGTCTGGTCGAAGCCGGCTTGCCGGCGCTCAAGCACGAGCACGTCGATATCGAGCTGGAGTCGGGCATGGCCTTGCGCTATACCGATCCCCGGCGCTTCGGCGCCATGCTCTGGAGCCAGGATCCGCTCAACCACGAACTGCTCCTGCGCCTGGGCCCCGAGCCGTTGACCGAGCTGTTCGACGGCGAAAGGCTGTTCCAGCTGTCGCGTGGGCGCAGCATGGCGGTCAAGCCGTTCATCATGGATAACGCCGTGGTGGTGGGTGTGGGCAATATCTACGCGACCGAAGCGCTGTTCGCCGCCGGTATCGATCCGCGCCGCGCGGCAGGGGGCATATCCCGTGCCCGCTACCTGCGCCTGGCGGTCGAGATCAAACGCATCCTGACCTATGCGATCGAGCGCGGCGGCACCACGTTGCGTGATTTCATCGGCGGGGATGGCCAGCCGGGCTACTTCCAGCAGGAGTTGTTCGTCTATGGTCGCGGTGGGCAGCTGTGCAAGATCTGCGGTACCACCCTGCGCGAGGTCAAGCTGGGCCAACGTGCCAGCGTGTATTGCCCGCGTTGCCAGAAATGACGGTGCTGCACGGACGGTGTCGAGAGGGGCAGGGATAGCCAAGCCTTCGGCTCTTCAAGAAGCGGCTCGCCCCTGTCCTGCACAATCCCGAGCAACTGATATAGTTACCGCATCGCAAATCGCAGTCGCCCACGTGAGCAGAAGGATTGTGCCATGAACCTGTTTCGAACCCTGTCGCTGGCGCTGATCGTCAGTTTCGGCCTGCACGCCGTGCCGGCCATCGCTGCCGACTCGAGCATGAGCGCAAGCAGCGGTGACCCGACCTACCAGATCCAGAATCCTCCGGCCTACGCCATGATCGGCGACCTGCTGATCGCACGGCCGTTGCTGGTCGCCGCCACCATCGTGGGCGCAGGTCTTTTCGTGATCTCTTTACCGTTCACCGCAGCCGGTGGCAACGTCGGGGCCAGCGGCAAGGCCCTGGTGGTGGATCCAGGCAAGGCAGCGTTCGTGCGTTGTCTGGGCTGCACGCAGAGCGGCTATAACAACGCCGGCAATTAAGCCAGGCATTGGCATGGGAACTCAGTGCTTGCCAGTGATCTGGCGGTACTTGGCCATCAGCTGTTCCTGGGATTCAGGGTGCGCTTCGTCCAGTGGAATGCAATCCACCGGGCAGACCTGCTGACACTGTGGCTCGTCGTAGTGGCCCACGCACTGGGTACACAGGTTGGGATCGATCACGTAGATCTCCTCCCCCTGGGAAATGGCAGCGTTCGGGCACTCGGGTTCGCAGACGTCGCAATTGATGCAATCGTCGGTGATGATCAGGGACATGAAAACTCCGGCCCGAGACTGCGGCCCAGGCATGTGAAAACCAATGGCCGCAATTGTGCCGCATTAGCGCCCGCAGTGCACGCGGGCGCAGCACCGGATGCCTACTTCTTGCTGAAGCGCTGGGTCAAGGCCTCGGCCACGGCCGGGTGAACGAACTTGGTGATGTCTCCGCCCAGCGCGGCGATTTCTCGCACCAGCGTCGAAGAAATGAAGGAATAACGTTCCGAAGGCGTGAGGAACAGGCTTTCCACGTCCGGCGCCAATTGTCGGTTCATGTTGGCCAGCTGGAACTCGTATTCGAAATCGGACACCGCTCGCAGGCCACGCAGCAGCACGTTGGCGTTCTGCTCCTTGGCGAAGTGCGCGAGCAGGGTCGAGAAACCGACGACTTCGACGTTCGGCAAGTGCCGTGTCACTTCGCGCGCCAACTCCACGCGTTGTTCGAGGGCGAACAACGGATTCTTCTTGGGGCTCGCGGCGACCGCGATGATCACGTGATCGAACAGGCGCGAAGCGCGTTCGACCAGATCACCGTGACCCTTGGTGATCGGGTCGAAGGTACCTGGGTACAACACTCGGTTCATCACGGCGTCCTGGCGGGAATCGGTTGGGGAGTGCGATGGTATCGCAGCCGGAGAGGTCGGCCAAGCCTGCATCGTGGGCGCAATGCAAGGGTGATCGCCTGTGGCACGCTGTCGCGGTACGCGCGCGTCCGCGGTAGGATGACGGGCAGGCCAGGTGTGCCGCGTGCGCCGACGTGCCTGCTGCTACAGTGAATCATGCCGCGATGGATGCTGTCTGAGCTGTTCCAGCGAAGGGCAAGTCCATCATTCATTCACCGCTGGAGTCCTTCATGCCCCTCGCGCAACTGATCAGCCCGCAAGCACTCGCCGAACACCTCGACTCCCCCGAATGGGTCCTGCTGGACTGCCGCTACAGCCTCGAAGACGCCGACTATGGCCAGCGCAGCTATGCCGAAGGCCATATCGCCGGTGCCCATTTCGCCGACCTGGGCCGCGACCTCAGTGCGCCGGTGATCAAGGGCGTGACCGGGCGTCATCCGTTGCCCGAACCTGCACACTTGCAGGAACGGTTGCAGCGCTGGGGCATCGATGCAGACAGCAAAGTCGTCGTCTATGACGACGGGCCCGGCGCCTATGCGGCGCGGGCGTGGTGGCTGCTGACCTGGCTGGGCAAGCGCGATGGCGTCTTTCTGCTCGATGGTGGGCTGGCCGCCTGGCACGCCGCCGGGCTGCCCTTGAGCCTGGATGCTGCGCCCACTGAGCCCGGCGATTTTGTCGGCACACCGGATGGCGCACGGGTGGTCGATGCGACCGATCTGCAGGCACGCCTGGAAGATCCACAGTTGACCTTGCTGGATGCACGCGCGTTGCCCAGATTTCTGGGCGAGGTGGAGCCCATCGATCCTGTCGCCGGGCATATCCCCGGTGCGCAGTGTGCGGCCTTCACCGAAAACCTGGGGCCCGATGGCCGCTTCCTGCCGGCAGCGCAATTGCGTGAGCGCTTCGCCGCCCAATTGCAGGGCCGGACCGCGGAACAGGCGGTGGCTTATTGCGGTTCCGGCGTCACCGCCTGCCACAACCTGTTCGCCATGGCCCTGGCCGGTTACCCGTTGGCGACACTGTATGCAGGCTCCTGGAGCGACTGGATCACCGATCCGCAGCGACCTGTGCAGAAGGGCTCATGAACTCGATCCACTGATTCAGCCATTGTGGTATGCGCCGCTCCAGGTAATAGCCGGGTTGTCGCAGACTGCCATCGACGAAACCGACATGTCCACCCCGTGCATGCAGTTCGAATTCTATGCACGGCGACATCTCGTCGGCGGTCGGCAGGCTGTGGGGGAACACGAACGGATCGTCCTGCGCCTGGATGATCAACGTGGGTTTTGCAATGCCACCCAGGTAGTACCGACTCGAAGAGCGTCGATAGTAGTCCTGTGCATCCTTGAAACCGTGCAGCGGCGCCGTGACCTGGCCATCGAAGTCCCAGAAGGTCTTGATGCCCTGCAGTGACCCAAGCGCCTCCAGCGCCGCCAGCCCTTCGTGATGGCCTTCCTGCTGGAAGCGACTGCGCTTGTCGGTCAGGTAGGCGAGCATGGCGCGCATGAAATGGGCCTGGTACACCTTGGAGAAACCTTGGGTCATGCGGTCGGCGCACTGATCCAGGCGAAACGGCACAGAGACCGCCACGGCGGCCTGCAACGGGCTGTTCGGCCCGCTTTCGCCCAGGTGCTTGAGCAGAATGTTGCCGCCCAGTGAGTAGCCTACGGCGAACAGCGGCGCCTGGGGCCTCTGTGCGCCCAGGTGATCGAGTACGTGCTGAAGGTCTTCGCTGGCGCCCGAATGGTAGCTTTGCGCGAGCAGGTTGGGCTCGCCGGAGCAGCCGCGCCAGTTGACCGCCACGCTTGCACACCCGTACTTGCCCAATTGCCTTTGCAGGCCGGCGACGTAGGGCGAGTTGGATGATCCAGTCAGACCGTGCAGTACCACCACCAACGGGGCGTGGGGTGTGTGGGGGCCGTGCCAGTCGAGGTCGACGAAATCACCGTCTGCCAGCCACAGACGCTCGCGCTCGCGCGGCAACGCTGGCTGCTTGCGCCACAAGGGACCCCACAACGTCTGCAGGTGTGGGTTGCCCAGCCCGAGGGCTGGGCGAAAGCGAGGATGCGCTGCGTTCAACATGAATGCCCTGACAAGCCGGTGTCAGCCACGCTGCCACAGAGAGTAGTAGACCTGCCCGGCTTTCTTCTCGCGGTGCAAGCGCCAGGTAGCCGGCATCTGCAACGCTGAGGGCGGTGTCTCGCTCTCGGTGTAGATCCAGGCGCGCTCTGCCAGCCAGCCTTTTTCTTCCAGCAGCGTGCAGGTCGCCGGCAGCAGGTTCTGGTGGAAGGGTGGGTCGAGGAACACCAGATCGAATGCGCTCGGAGTCTGGGTTTCCAGGTACTTCAACGCATCGCTTTGCAGCAACTGGCCCGTGGCGCAACCAAGCAGGTCCAGATTGTGCCGAAGGCTGGAAATGGCGGTGGCATTGGCATCCAGCGCCAATGCCATGCTGGCGCCACGGGACAGCGCTTCGAGGTACAGGGCACCACTGCCGGTGAAGGCATCCAGCACCTTGGCACCTTCGATGTGCGCTGCCAGCCAGTTGAACAGCGTTTCGCGTACCCGATCAGGCGTTGGGCGCAGGCCGGGTGCTTCCGGGAAGCCCAGCTTGCGGCTGCGCCACTGGCCACCGATGATGCGCAGGTGACCTTGGCCACCATGGGGTTGCTTGGGTTTGACGCTGGCCATCAATGCTCCGGTACGCCGAGCGGTCGCTCGGAGGGTTTGTCCGTGGGGGCCGGCAAGGGTTGCTGCGCAACCTTGGGGCCAGCCGTGACGATCACCAGTTTATCGGCATCCAGGTGTTTGTTCATCGCGGTTTTCACCTGCTCCACGGTCAGCGCCTGTGACTGCTGCAGGAAGTCTTCCATCCAGGTCAGCGGCATGTCATAGAACCCGGTGGCACCTAGCTGCGCAACGATGCTCGCATTGCTGGCATTGGACAGCGGGAAGCTGCCGGCCTGTTCACGCTTGGCGTTGTCCAGTTCTTCCTGAGTAGGGCCGGTCTTGAGGTAGTCGCGCAGGATGTCCTGCACCAGCTTCAGGGTGCCATCGCCGAGTTCGGCGCGGGTCTGCAAGTTGATCATGAACGGTCCACGGACCTGCATCGGGGTGAAAGCCGAGTAGACCCCGTAGGTCAGGCCGCGTTTCTCCCGGACTTCGCTCATCAGCCGCGTACCGAACGCGCCACCCCCAAGGATCTGGTTGCCCATGGACAGCGCGGCGAAATCCGGATCCTTGCGATCGATGCCCAGCTGCGCAATGAACATCTGCGTCTGCTTGGACGGAAAGTCGATGTGGGTCACGCCAGCCGCGGGCACGGCTGGCTGTGCCGGCTTGGCCAGGGCAGGGCCCTTGGGCAGGGCGCTGGAGATTTGTGCGGCGATCTGCTCGGCTTCGTTTCGCGACAGGTCGCCGACGATGGCGATGACCGCATTGCCGGCAGCATAGGCACGCTTATGGAAGGCACGCATCTGTTCGATGCTCAGGCCGGGCAGGCTCTTGGCGTCGCCTTCGCTGGGGTGTGCATACGGGTGGCTGCCATACAGGCGTGTGGACAGCTCGTTGCTGGCCAGCTTGGCGGGGTTCTGCTTCTGGAACTCGAAGCCGGCGAGCAGTTGGTTCTTGATGCGAGCCAGCGCATCGGCCGGGAAGGTCGGCTTGCCAACGACTTCGGCGAACAGCTTGAGGGCCGGGGTGCGCTTGTCGGTGTCGCTGAGGCTGCGCAACGAGGCCACGGCCATGTCGCGATAGGCACCGTTGGAGAAGTCCGCGCCCAGGCCCTCGAAGCCTTGGGCGATGGCGTTGACGTCCTTGCCGGCCACACCTTCGTTGAGCATGGCGTTGGTCAGCAGAGCGATGCCAGGGTGGTTCTGATCCTGACTGCTACCGGCGGCGAAAGTCAGGCGCAGATCGAACATCGGCAATTCGTGAGCTTCGACGAACAGGACCTTGGCGCCTTCGGCGGTTGTCCAGTTCTGGATGTCCAGGCGGCGATGGCTGGGGGCGGTGTTGCCCAACGCGCTCACCGATTGCAGGCCGCGCGCGGGTTGGCTGGCGCTGGCAGTGTCTGCGGCCTGGGCTCCGAAAGTCACGAGCCAGCCGGCCAGCACCAGAAGGGTCGAGCCAGCCAGGAGGCGACGGGGGGTGATGGGCTCACTCATGAGCGGCTTCCTCGGGCAGAACGTGGGCGATGCTCAGGCGATCGCGGGTGAAATAGGTACGGGCGGCGCTCTGGATGTCCTGCGGCGTCACGCTCTTGAGATCTTCGAGTTCGCTGTCCATCAGCTTCCACGACAGCCCCACGGTTTCCAGCATGCCGATGGTGGTGGCCTGGCTGCTGATGGAGTCGCGGCTGTAGACCAGATCGGCGATGACCTGGGCCCGCACGCGCTCGAGCTCCTCGGCCGAGGGCGGCGTGGTCTTGAGCTCATCGAGCAGCTTCCAGATGCCTTTCTCGACATCGGCCAGGGTCTTTTTCTTCTGCGCGTTGGCGGTTGCGGAAATGAAGAACAGGCTGTCGCCGCGGGTGAAAGGGTCGTACTGGGCGCCGCCGCTGGAAATCAGCTCCTGGCCGCGCTCCAGGCGTGTCGCCATGCGTGCACTGTAGCCACCGTCGAGCAATGCCGAGATCAACCGCAAGGCCTGGACATCACGCGGCTTGTCGGCAGTGGCCAGGGCCGGAACGTTGAAACCGTACATCAGGCTCGGCAGTTGGGTGCGCACATGCAATGTGGCAAGGCGCTGGCCAGGGGTGGCCAGTTCCAGCGGGATCTTCGCCGGTGGCGTGGCACGGCTGGCGATGTTGCCGAAGAAACGTTGAGCCAGCGCCTTCACCTCGTCAGGCTGGACGTCGCCCACCACCACCAGAGTGGCGTTGTTGGGCACGTACCAGGCCTGGTACCAGTGGCGCAGCTCTTCGACCTTCATGCGATCGAGGTCAGCCATCCAGCCGATGGTGGGCGTGTGGTAGCCACTGGCGGGAAAGGCCATGGCCTTGAACATCTCGTAGGCCTTGGCGCTGGGCTTGTCGTCGGTGCGCAGGCGGCGTTCTTCCTTGATGACTTCGATTTCACGCGCGAATTCTTCGGCGGGCAGGCTCAGGCTGGCCATGCGGTCGGCTTCGAGGTCGAACGCCACGGCCAGGCGGTCCTTGGCCAGCACTTCGTAATAGGCGGTGTAGTCATCGCTGGTGAAGGCGTTTTCCTCGGCGCCGAGGTCGCGCAGGATGCGCGAACCTTCACCTGGGCCCAGTTTGTCGGTGCCCTTGAACATCATGTGTTCGAGCGCGTGGGACAGGCCGGTCTGGCCCGGCGTTTCGTAGCTGGAACCGACCTTGTACCAGATCTGGGACACCACCACCGGGGCGCGGTGGTCCTCGCGCACGATGACCTTGAGGCCGTTGTCCAGGGTGAATTCGTGCGTGGGCTGTGTATCGGCGGCAAAAGCTGCCAAGGGCAGGCTGAGCGTGCAGAGCAGCAGGCCTGCAGCGCGGCGGGCGAGGACATTCATGGGATTCAGAACCTTGAGAGCTACCCGCTTGGCCTTAGCGTCTACGGGCGAGGAGGTGCTAGGATACTGATCCGGTTCGCTGGGGGCCATGCCTGGTTGGCATGAACCTGCCCGGGCAACTCGACAAAATGTTGCGCGTGAACGAGCCGGCGTAAAAGCAGTCTGTGTTGCGTCTTCGAATTTTTCCGACAAGCCGCCTGGCGTGTCGCTACCTTGAGATAGCCGTCTTCCATGTTTGGTTCCAACGACGACAAAAAGACCCCGGCCCCGGCCGGTGAAAAGAAAGGCCTGTTCGGATGGCTGCGCAAGAAGCCGCAGACACCTGTCGCCGAACCGCCACCGACCCCCGAGGCCCAGGAGCTGCGGACCGAAGCCGAGACGGCTGCGCAAGCCGCCGTGGCGCTCGCCCCGGAGCTGGTGCTGCCGCCCAAGACCGAAGCCGAACCTGAGCCCGTACCGACGCCAACCGAGCAGCCCGTTGCGCACGGGTTGGTGCTGCCGGTGCCCGAGGAACCGGTGGCGCTGGTCGAGGACGATGCGCCGCAGACACCGCCGGCCATCGCCCCACGGCCGGAAGTGTCGGTCCCAGCCGCGGCAGAGCCGGTTACCGCTCCTGTTCCGCCACCTGCTCCTGCAGCGCCCAGCGCACCAGCCCCGGCACCTGCTCCAGCTCCCATTCCAGCGCCTGTGGCAACCATCGTGCCGCCCGTTATCGAAGCATCGCCCCCTGCTGTCGTTGCCTCGCAACCTGCAGGGCAGGCCAGGACCGGCTTCTTCGCGCGTCTCAAGCAAGGACTGGCCAAGACCAGCGCCAGCCTCGGCGAAGGCATGGCCAGCCTGTTTCTGGGCAGCAAGATCATCGATGACGATCTGCTCGAAGAGCTGGAAACCCGACTGCTGACCGCCGACGTGGGCGTTGAAGCCACTTCGGTGATCATCCAGAGCCTGACCCGCAAGGTCGCGCGCAAGGAACTCACCGATGCCGCCGCCTTGTACAAGGCGCTGCAAGGTGAGCTGACGGCACTGTTGCGTCCGGTCGAGCAACCGCTGGTGATCAAGGCCGAGCACCAGCCGTTCGTGATTCTGGTGGTGGGCGTCAACGGCGCCGGCAAGACCACCACCATCGGCAAGCTGGCCAAGAAGCTGCAGCTCGAAGGCAAGAAGGTCATGCTGGCGGCGGGCGACACGTTCCGTGCTGCGGCTGTGGAGCAACTGCAGGTGTGGGGCGAGCGCAACAAGATCCCGGTCATCGCCCAGCACACCGGCGCCGATTCGGCGTCGGTCATCTTCGATGCCGTGCAGGCTGCCAAGTCGCGCGGCATCGACGTGTTGATCGCCGACACCGCCGGCCGTCTGCACACCAAAGACAACCTGATGGAAGAGCTGAAGAAAGTCCGCCGGGTGATGGGCAAGCTCGACGAACAGGCGCCGCACGAAGTGCTGCTGGTGCTCGATGCCGGCACCGGGCAGAACGCGATCAACCAGGCCAAGCAGTTCAATCAGACGGTGGCCCTGACCGGCCTGGCCCTGACCAAGCTCGACGGTACCGCCAAGGGCGGGGTGATCTTTGCCCTGGCCAAGCAGTTCGGTTTGCCCATCCGCTACATCGGCGTGGGCGAAGGTATCGACGACCTGCGCACCTTCGAGGCAGAACCCTTCGTCCAGGCATTGTTCGCCGAGCGGGAGCCTTCATGATTCGATTCGAACAGGTTGCCAAGCGCTATCCCAATGGCCATGTCGGTCTGCATGAACTGAGCTTTCGGGTCCGGCGTGGCGAATTCCTGTTCGTTACCGGTCATTCCGGCGCGGGCAAAAGTACCCTGCTGCGTCTGTTGCTGGCGATGGAGCGACCCACCAGCGGCAAGCTGCTGCTGGCCGGCCAGGACCTGGGCCAGATCACCAACGCGCAGATTCCGTTCCTGCGTCGGCAGATCGGCGTGGTGTTTCAGAATCACCAGTTATTGTTCGATCGCACGGTGTTCAACAACATCGCCCTGCCGCTGCAGATCCTTGGCCTGAGCAAGCCGGAAATCGCCAAGAAGGTCGATTCGGCGCTGGAGCGTGTGGCGCTGGCGGACAAGGCCGAGCTGTACCCCGGCGACTTGTCCACGGGCCAGCAACAGCGTGTGGGCATTGCCCGCGCCATCGTCCATCAGCCAGCCTTGCTGCTCGCCGATGAACCTACCGGCAACCTCGATCCGCGTCTGGCGGCCGAGATCATGGGGGTCTTCGAAGACATCAACCGGCTTGGCACCAGCGTCTTGATTGCCAGCCACGATCTGGCGCTGATCGCGCGCATGCGTCATCGCATGCTGACTTTGCAGCGTGGGCGTCTGATCGGTGACGGAGAGGCAGGACAATGAGTGCGACACGCAGTCCCAAGGTCGCGGACCGGGTAGCGCCCAAGGGAGGCGAGCCCCAACCGCAGAAGCCGAAGAAACGTCGCAATGACGACGATGACGGGCCGGATTTCAGCAGCCTGCTGCGCGCCTGGATCGAAAGCCATCGGGCCAGTTGGACCGACAGCCTGCGCCGTCTGGGCAAGCAGCCGATCGGCAGTTTCTTTACCTGCCTGGTCATGGCGGTGGCCCTGAGTTTGCCCATGGGGTTGTCCCTGCTGCTCAAGAACGTCGAGCGTCTGGGCGGTTCCTGGCAGCGTGCGGCGCAGATTTCGCTGTACCTGGACCTCGACGCCGGCGAGCGGGAAGGCCAGGCGTTGGTGACGCAGATCAAGGGGCTGTCGGGCGTGGCCCAGGCCGAGTTCGTCAGCCGCGAGCAGGCGCTGAGTGAGTTCCAGCAGCAGTCCGGGCTGGGCGAGGCGCTCAAGGAGCTGCCTGAAAACCCGCTGCCCGGCGTGGTGGTAGTGACGCCTCTGGAGATCGACAAGGCTGCGTTGGAGAGCCTGCGCCAGCAGCTCGCCGAGTTGCCGAAGGTGCAGCAGGCGCAGCTTGATCTGGTATGGGTGGAGCGGCTTGCAGCCATTCTGAAGCTGGGTGATCGATTCGTCTTCGGTCTGACCCTGCTGCTGGTTTCAGCGTTGTTGCTGGTGATCGGCAACACCATTCGTCTGCATATCGAGAACCGCCGCATCGAAATCGAGGTCATCAAATTGGTAGGCGGCACGGACAGCTATGTGCGTCGGCCGTTTCTGTACATGGGTGCGCTGTACGGCTTCGGTGCAGGCATTTTCGCCTGGGGCATCCTGGCCTTCGGCCTGGATTGGCTCAACGATGCGGTCACTGGATTGTCCGGCTTGTACGGCAGTGACTTCGCGCTGGGCGGTGTGCCTGTGGCAGACGGATTGTCGCTCTTGCTAGGCGCGGTATTGTTAGGGTATATCGGTGCATGGATTGCGGTCTGGCGGCACCTGCGCGAACTGGCGCCGCGTTAGCCCGCAGTATCTGTGCAGTACCTATGTAGGCTCTTCGAGTGTGTAGTTGAGTTAACTTTATTGTCATGGACCGTTAAAGCGTCATAGGGAACTTGTCAACTGGTTCCCGGTCTATTTTTCGCAGTGCCTACGGGCACGAGTCATGTGAGTCGGAGGTTTTTTCGTATGACCACTTCTTTGCAACCTGCTTATGCGCTGGTCCCGGGTGCAAACCTGGAAGCCTACGTGCATACGGTGAACAGCATTCCCTTGCTGACGCCCGAGCAGGAGCGTGAACTGGCCGAGAGTCTCTACTATGAGCAGGATCTTGGAGCGGCTCGGCAGATGGTGCTCGCTCACCTGCGTTTCGTCGTGCATATCGCGCGCAGCTATTCGGGCTACGGCCTGGCTCAAGCCGACCTTATCCAGGAAGGCAACGTCGGCCTGATGAAGGCCGTGAAGCGTTTCAACCCTGAAATGGGTGTGCGCCTGGTGTCGTTCGCCGTGCACTGGATCAAGGCTGAAATCCACGAGTTCATCCTGCGCAACTGGCGTATCGTCAAAGTGGCGACCACCAAGGCCCAGCGCAAGCTGTTCTTCAACCTGCGCAGCCAGAAGAAGCGTCTGGCCTGGCTGAACAACGAAGAAGTCCACCGTGTGGCCGAAAGCCTGGGCGTGGAGCCGCGTGAAGTACGCGAAATGGAAAGCCGTCTGACCGGCCATGACATGGCCTTCGATCCGGCTGCCGAAGCCGACGACGACAGCGCGTTCCAATCGCCAGCCAACTACCTGGAAGATCATCGCTACGATCCGGCGCGTCAGCTCGAAGACGCCGACTGGAGCGACAACTCAAATACCAACCTGCACGAAGCTCTGCAGGTGCTGGACGATCGCAGCCGCGACATTCTCTACCAGCGCTGGCTTGCCGAGGAAAAGGCGACGCTGCACGAGTTGGCCGAGAAGTACAACGTGTCGGCCGAGCGTATTCGTCAGTTGGAAAAAAGCGCGATGAACAAGCTGAAGGTCTCCATCGCTGCCTGATGTGAGCCGTTGACGCGCTGCATGCAAAAGCCCCGACTGGTTCGGGGCTTTTTGTTGTCTGGCAGGGCGTGATCGCGGCCTAATCGGCCCAGGGTGCGGGGCGTGGCTGGTCAAGGCGCAGGAGGTAGTCATGGCCGCCCAACTGGCCCATCTGCTGACGAATCCAGCCAGCGCGACGGCTCACATAGGGGCTGGGCCGACTGGCGCTCCAGTTGCGCGGATTGGGCAGTACGGCGGCGAGCAGGCTGGCTTGCTGCCGGGACAGCTGAGCCGCATCAACGCCGAAATGATGGCGCGCCGCTGCTTGAGCGCCGAACACACCGTCGTCCCATTCGGCGCTGTTGAGGTAGACCTCGAGGATGCGCTGCTTGGACCAGAAGATTTCGATCAATCCGGTGAACCAGGCTTCCAGGCCCTTGCGCAGCCAACTGCGCCCCGACCAGAGGAATACGTTCTTCGCCACTTGCTGGCTCAGGGTGCTGGCGCCTCGCAATGAACCGCCTTCCTCGTTATGGGCGAAGGCTGCGCGGATGGCGGCGATATCGAACCCCCAGTGCTCGGCAAAGCGTTGATCTTCACCGGCGATGACCGCTACCTTCAAATCGTCGGAAATGTTCGCCCAGGATTGCCAGTCTCGCTGCAGATCGATTGGCTGGCCGTCGGCCCAGGATTCGATCTTGCGTTCGACCATGAGCATGGTGCCCGGCGGCGGGATGAAGCGAAAGATCACCACCAGAGCCACGCTTGCGGCGACAAACCAGAGCAGTGCCTTGCACAGACGACGGAAAAGGGATTGCAGCATGAAGGGCTTGGCCTGGCCGGGTGAGGGGGCCATTATACAGACCCTGCGATGCAACACGGCTTTATGAGGACAAACCTGAATGCTGCGTACGTTCATGATGCTGGCCGCGTTCTTCGGCTTCACCGGTGTGGCGCTCGGCGCGTTTGCCGCACACGGGTTGAAGAACCGGCTGAGCGCCGATTACCTGGCCATTTTCCAGACTGGCGTCAGCTACCAACTTATCCACACCCTGGCATTGTTCGGCGTCGCGCTGCTCAGCGTCCATGTGCCAGGGCGTCTGGTAGGGTGGGCAGGCGCGCTGTTCTGTCTGGGCATCGTCCTGTTCTCGGGCAGCCTCTACCTGTTGACCCTGACCGGCTTCAGCAAGCTGGGTATCGTCACCCCGTTCGGCGGTCTGGCCCTGCTGGCCGGGTGGCTGTGCCTGGGCCTGATGGCCTGGCGCCTGGGTTGATCGCGCGCGTGGTCGGCTTGGCCTTGGGAATCCTCGGCGATCGGGCTAGAATAACGACCCCCAAAAAATGATGGCTGCCGACCGCATGCGCATTCAATTGAACGGCGACCCTTTCGAACTTCCCGACGGCGAAACCGTTGCCGGGCTGCTTGCCCGCCTCGAACTGGTCGGGCGCCGCGTCGCCGTCGAGCTGAACCAGGACATCGTCCCGCGCAGCCAGCACGGTGACACCGTACTGGGCGAAGGTGACCAGATCGAGGTGGTTCACGCCATCGGCGGCGGCTGATCGAGTCGCCAGCACCTTCCACGTCCGTATCTTTACCTCAGCAGAGGAATTCCGATGAGCAATGCTCGCATTGACAAGCCATTCACCCTGGCCGGTCGCACCTTCGAGTCGCGCCTTCTGGTCGGCACCGGCAAGTACCGCGACCTCGAGCAGACCCGCCTGGCCATCGAGGCTTCGAGTGCCGAGATCGTCACGGTTGCCGTGCGCCGCACCAATATCGGCCAGAACCCTGGCGAGCCGAACCTGCTCGACGTGCTGCCGCCGGATCGCTACACCATTCTGCCCAACACCGCTGGCTGCTATGACGCCGTGGAAGCGGTGCGCACCTGCCGCCTGGCCCGCGAGCTGCTCGACGGTCACAACCTGGTCAAGCTGGAAGTCCTGGCCGACCAGAAGACGCTGTTCCCCAATGTGATCGAAACCCTCAAGGCCGCCGAAGTGCTGGTCAAGGACGGTTTCGATGTGATGGTCTACACCAGCGACGATCCGATCATTGCCCGCCAACTGGCCGAGATCGGCTGCATCGCGGTCATGCCGCTGGCTGGCCTGATCGGCACGGGCCTGGGCATCTGCAATCCATACAACCTGCAGATCATTCTGGAAGAAGCCAAGGTGCCCGTGCTGGTGGATGCCGGCGTGGGTACTGCGTCCGATGCCACCATTGCCATGGAACTGGGCTGTGAGGCCGTGCTGATGAACTCGGCCATCGCCCACGCGCAGGATCCGATCATGATGGGCGCGGCCATGAAGCACGCCATCATTGCCGGGCGCATGGCCTATCTGGCCGGTCGCATGCCGAAAAAACTCTATGCCAGCGCCTCTTCGCCGCTGGATGGTCTGATCAAGTAAGAGCCCCCGATGACTGACTCGCAAGAAACGCCAACGGCCGACGAAGGCGAACCGCGCCAGCACCGCGCTATCAAGAGCTTCGTGATGCGCGCTGGGCGCATGACCGAAGGCCAGCAACGCGGCCTTGACCAAGGCAAGCCGTTGTTCGTGCTGCCGCTGACCGACGCACCGACGGACTTCGACCAGGTGTTCGGTCGCAGTGCCCCGCGCACCCTGGAAATCGGTTTCGGCATGGGCCATTCGCTGCTGGAGATGGCAGCGGCCTCGCCGGAACTGGATTTCATCGGCGTAGAGGTGCACCGTCCCGGCGTTGGCGCACTGCTCAACGGCGTGCTGACTCAAGGTCTGAAAAACCTGCGGGTCTACGACTGCGATGCCATCGAAGTGCTCAAGCAGTGTGTGGCCGACAACAGCCTGGATCGCCTGCTGCTGTTTTTCCCGGATCCTTGGCACAAGGCCCGCCACCACAAGCGGCGCATCGTCCAGCCGGCATTCGCCGAGCTGGTCCGCAGCAAGCTCAAGGTGGGGGGTGTGCTGCACATGGCGACCGATTGGGAGCCCTATGCCGAGTACATGCTGGAAGTCATGAACGTGGCGCCCGGTTACCGCAACCAGGCGGCCGACGGTGGCTGCGTACCGCGTCCGGCCGAGCGGCCGGTCACCAAGTTCGAACGCCGCGGCGAGCGGCTCGGGCATGGGGTTTGGGATTTGAAGTTCGAGAGGGTTGACTGAGGGTTATGTAGTGGTCTGGCGGGCCTCTTCGCGGGCAGAGCCCGCTCCCACAATACCCGCTTATTGTGGGAGCGGGCTCTGCC
>NZ_JASCPM010000062.1:0-19766 GCF_029960215.1 Pseudomonas sp. PS01301
GGCAGAGCCCGCTCCCACACTCTCCATGGCACTACTGGGATTCATGTGGGAGCGGGCTCTGCCCGCGAAGAGGCCCCCCCAGTCACCACACCTTTGGACTGGCCCATAGACCGCTGGCAACAATGGGACCGCGTCACCGCCGCCAGCGACTTCGTCCTGCAGCAAGCCATCCAGAACCCCGCCATGCTGCTCGACCTCATCGCCAGCGGCGATCTGGACCGGTCCTTCAAACCCGGTGAACTGCGCGAACAGATCGCCCAGGCCGTGGCCCAAGCAGACAGTGAAGACGAACTGGCGCGCACCCTGCGCCGCCAGCGTGCGCGGCAACAGGTGCGCATCATCTGGCGCGACCTCAACCGCCTGGCCGACCTGGTACAGACCTGCCGCGACCTGTCGGACATGGCCGACGCCTGCATCGACCAGGCCTACCAATGGCTGTACCCGCGCCACTGCCAGCAGTTCGGTACGCCCATGGGCCGGCGCAGCGGCGAGCAACAGCACATGGTCGTGCTGGGCATGGGCAAGCTGGGCGCGGTGGAGCTGAACCTGTCGTCCGACATCGACCTGATCTTCGGTTACCCCGAAGGCGGCGAAACCCAAGGGGTCAAGCGTCCGCTCGACAATCAAGAGTTCTTCATCCGGCTAGGCCAGCGCCTGATCAAGGCCCTGGACCCGATCACCGTCGACGGTTTCGTCTTCCGCGTCGACATGCGCCTGCGCCCCTATGGCTCGTCCGGCGCTCTGGTGCTCAGCTTCAACGCGCTGGAACAGTATTACCAGGACCAAGGGCGCGACTGGGAACGCTACGCCATGATCAAGGCGCGCGTGGTGGCCGGTGACCAGCAGGCCGGTGCGCAGTTGCTCGACCTGCTGCGACCGTTCGTCTACCGCCGCTACCTGGACTTTTCGGCCATCGACGCGCTGCGCACCATGAAACAGCTGATCCAGCAGGAAGTGCGGCGCAAGGGCATGGCCGACAACATCAAGCTGGGCTCCGGTGGCATCCGCGAAATCGAGTTCATCGCCCAGGCGTTCCAACTGATCCACGGCGGGCGTGACCTGAGCCTGCAGCAGCGACCCTTGCTCAAGGTGCTGGCGACCCTGGAGGGGCAGGGCTACCTGCCGGCTGCGGTGGTCGATGAGTTGCGCGAGGGCTATGAATTCCTGCGCTACACCGAGCACGCCATCCAGGCGATCGCCGATCGGCAGACACAGATGCTGCCCGATGACGAGCTGGACCGTGCGCGCATCGCCTTCATGATGGGCTTTGCCGACTGGTCAGCCTTCCATGAGCGCCTGATGCACTGGCGCAGCCGCACCGCCTGGCATTTCGCGCAGGTGATCGCCGACCCGGATGAAGACGCCGAGGCCAGCGATGCCCTGGTCATCGGCGGCGAATGGCTGCCGTTGTGGGAAGAAACCCACGACGCCGATTCGGCCTGCCGACAATTGCAGGAAGCCGGTTTCAGCGACGCGCGCCAGGCCCTCAAGCGCCTCGAAGACCTGCGCGCCAGCCCGCAACTGCGCGCCATGCAGCGCCTGAGCCGCGAGCGTCTGGATGCCTTCATCCCGCGTTTGCTGGCTCAGGCGGTGGAACACGCCGACCCGGACCTGATCCTGGAGCGGGTCTTGCCGCTGGTGGAAGCCGTGGCACGGCGTTCGGCGTACCTGGTGCTGCTCACGGAAAACCCCGACGCCCTTCGTCGCCTGCTGACTCTGTGCGCGGCCAGCCCATGGATTGCCGAGCAGATCGCCCGCTTCCCCTTGCTGCTCGACGAATTGCTCAACGAGGCGCGCCTGTTCAACCCGCCATTGGCACCGGAGTTGGCGGCCGAGCTGCGTGAACGGCTCACGCGCATCCCCGAGGACGACCTGGAACAGCAGATGGAAGCGCTGCGTCATTTCAAGCTGGCGCACAACCTGCGCGTGGCGGCCTCGGAAATTGCCGGTGGGTTGCCGTTGATGAAGGTCAGCGATTACCTGACCTGGCTGGCCGAGGCGATTCTGGAGCAGGTGCTGGCGCTGGCCTGGCGTCAGACCGTGGCCCGCCACGGGGTACCCAAGCGGCCCGATGGCAGCGACTGCGATCCGGCCTTCGTCATCGTCGGCTATGGCAAGGTCGGCGGCATCGAGCTGGGGCACGGCTCGGACCTGGACCTGGTGTTCATCCACGACGGCGACCCGAGCCTGGAAACCGATGGCGCCAAGCCGATCGACAGCGCCCAGTTCTTCACCCGCCTGGGACAGCGCATCATCCACCTGCTGACCGCGCAGACCAACTCCGGCCAGTTGTACGAGGTCGACATGCGCCTGCGCCCCTCTGGCGCGGCGGGGCTGCTGGTCAGTTCGGTGGCGGCGTTCTCGCGCTATCAGCAGACCGAGGCCTGGACCTGGGAGCACCAGGCCCTGGTGCGCGCCCGGGTACTGGTGGGCTGTCGCCAGACCGGTGCAGCGTTCGAGCAGGTGCGCGGCGCCGTGCTGGCCAAACCACGCGACCTGGACACCTTGCGTGCCGAGGTCAGCGACATGCGTGCGAAGATGCGCGATAACCTCGGCACGCGTCAGACCGCGGCAGGGCGAGGCGCCAATGCCTTCGAAGCTGGCCAGCGCTTTGACGTCAAGCAGGATGCCGGTGGTATCGTCGATATCGAATTTATGGTGCAATACGCGGCTCTGGCGTGGTCGGGCAAACACCCGGACCTGCTGCGTTATACCGACAACATTCGCATTCTCGAAGGCCTGGAAGAGGCCGGATTGTTGCCCGCCGCCGATGCCGGATTGCTGCGCGAAGCCTATAAAGCCTACCGCTCGGCCGCCCATCGCCAGGCCCTGCAGAAGCAGGCCGGGGTGATCCCGGGCGACCAGTTCACCGATGAACGGCGCGAGGTGATGCGGATCTGGGGTGAGCTGGGGTTGAGCTGATAGCAGCACTCCCATGGTGCCCCTGTAGGAGCGGTCAGCGGCCGCGAAAAGGCCACGCGGTTCTTCCGGCACCACGCGGCGCCTGATTCGCGGCCAATGACCGCTCCTACGGTACTCCCACATGGGGTCACTGTGGGAGCGGGCTCTGCCCGCGAAAGGGCCCTCACTGACACCCCACTGGAACCTGCAAAACCAGCACCACCCGACTGACTGTTCTGGAAAACTATGAGAATTCTGATCATTGGGCCTAGCTGGGTCGGTGACATGGTAATGGCACAGACCCTGTTCCAGAGCCTTAAGCAACGGCACCCCGATTGCCTGATCGACGTGCTGGCACCCGAATGGAGCCGCCCGATCCTGGAGCGCATGCCGCAAGTGCGCGCAGCCTTGAGCTTTCCGCTCGGCCACGGCGCGCTTGAACTGGCCACGCGCCGACGCATCGGCAAAAGCCTCAAGGGTCAGTACGACCAGGCCATCCTGCTGCCCAACTCGCTGAAATCGGCGCTGGTGCCGTTCTTCGCCGGCATCCCCAAGCGCACCGGCTGGCGCGGCGAGTTTCGCTATGGCCTGCTCAACGACGTGCGCACGCTGGACAAGCAACGCTACCCGTTGATGATCGAACGCTTCATGGCCCTGGCCTTCGAGCCCGGCGCCCTGCTGCCGCAGCCGTATCCACGCCCCGAGCTGCACATCGACCCGGCCAGCCGCGACGCCGCGCTGGTCAAGTTCGGCCTGGCCCTGGACCGTCCGGTACTGGCCCTGTGCCCCGGCGCCGAGTTCGGCGAGGCCAAGCGCTGGCCGTCCGAGCACTATGCCGAAGTGGCCGAGATCAAGATCCGCGAAGGGTGGCAGGTCTGGCTGTTCGGTTCCAAGAAAGATTTCCCGGTAGGCGAGGCCATTCGCGAGCGGCTGATTCCGGGCCTGCGCGAGGAAGCCTATAACCTGTCCGGCGAGACCGCGCTGGCCGAGGCCATCGACCTGATGTCCTGCGCTGACGCCGTGGTGTCCAACGATTCGGGCCTGATGCACGTGGCCGCTGCGCTCAACCGGCCACTGGTGGCGGTGTACGGCTCGACCTCGCCCGGCTTCACGCCACCCTTGGCGGAAAAGGTCGAAGTGGTGCGCCTGGGCCTGGACTGCAGCCCGTGTTTCGATCGCACCTGCCGCTTCGGCCACTACAATTGCCTGCGCCTGCTGGAACCCCAGCGGGTTGCCGATGCGTTGCAGCAGGTGGAAGGGCCGGCCACGGTCGAACTGACAGTCAAGGCGGAATGAATTGCGGGTACTGCTGATCAAGACCTCGTCCATGGGCGACGTCATTCATACCCTTCCGGCGCTGACCGATGCGGCCCGAGCCGTGCCGGGCATCCGTTTCGACTGGGTGGTGGAGGAGGGCTTCGCCGAGATTCCGAAATGGCATCCGGCCGTGGACACGGTCATTCCGGTGGCCATCCGTCGCTGGCGCAAGAACCTCTGGCAGGCCTACAAGAGTGGCGAGTTCAAGCAACTGCGTCAGCGCCTGCGCGCCAACCGCTACGACCTGGTGATCGATGCCCAGGGGTTGCTCAAGAGCGCCTGGCTCACACGCCTGGTCAAGGCCCCGGTGGCCGGCCTCGACAAGGGCTCGGCGCGCGAAGGCCTGGCCAGTCGGTTCTATCATCGGCGTCTGGCGGTCGCGCGCGGCCAGCATGCGGTCGAACGCGTGCGCCAGCTGTTCGCCCTGGCGTTGGGCTACGACCTGCCCGAAGGCACCGGCGACTATGGCCTGAATCGCCTGCAATGGCGCGATCTGATTCCCGGCCCGGCGTTCGTGGTGTTCCTGCACGGCACCACCTGGGACACCAAGCACTGGCCGGAAATCTACTGGCGCGAGCTGGCCGAACGCCTTGGCCATGCCCATATCCAGGTGCGCTTGCCGTGGGGCAACGAAGCCGAACAGGCGCGCGCGCAACGCATTGCCGCTGGCCTGAAGAACTGCGTCGTGCTGCCCAGGTTGAATCTGGCCGGGATGGCGCAGACCCTGGCCGAGGCCCGTGCCTGCGTGGCGGTCGACACCGGCCTTGGTCATCTGGCCGCCGCCCTGGACGTGCCGACCATCTCCCTGTTCGGGCCGACCAACGTCGGCCTGACCGGCGCCTACGGCCGCAGCCAGGTCCACCTGGCCAGCGATTACCCGTCATGCGCACCCTGCATGCAGAAAAAATGTACCTACCAGCCGACGCCGGACGACCAGCGTCGGTTCGATCTCAAACGCGAGTGGCCGCTGTGTTTCACCCGGCTCAATCCCGAGCGCGTGGCAAGCCGATTGAGCGCCGTGTTACTGGCCGAGGATCTTCGTTGATGCAACTGGCATTCGTGCTCTACAAATATTTTCCCTTCGGTGGCCTGCAGCGCGACTTCATGCGCATTGCCCTGGAATGCCAGCGCCGTGGCCACAGCATCCGCGTCTATACGCTGATCTGGGAGGGCGAGGTGCCCGAAGGCTTCGAGGTGCAGGTCGCGCCGGTCAAGGCGTTCTTCAACCATCGGCGCAACGAGAAACTGCTGAGCTGGATGCAGGCCGACCTGGCCCAGCGTCCGGTCGACCGCCTGATCGGTTTCAACAAGATGCCCGGCCTGGATGTCTACTACGCCGCCGATGGCTGCTATGAAGACAAGGCGCAGAACCTGCGCCATTCGCTGTACCGCTACTGGGGTCGCTACAAGCATTTCGCCGACTACGAACGCGCGGTGTTCGGGCGCGACGCCAAGACCGAAATCCTGATGATTTCCGAAGTCCAGCAACCGCTGTTCATCAAGCATTACGACACCCCGCTGGCGCGCTTCCACCTGCTGCCGCCGGGCATTGCCCAGGACCGCCGTGCGCCGCCGGATGCGGCCTTGATCCGCGCCGAGTTCCGCGGTGAATTCATGCTCGAAGACGACGAGCTGCTGCTGGTGCAGATCGGCTCGGGGTTCAAGACCAAGGGCGTGGATCGTAGCCTCAAGGCCATGGCGGCCTTGCCGACGCCGCTGCGCAAGCGCGTGCGGCTGATGGTCATCGGCCAGGACGATCCCAAGCTGTTCCAGGTGCAGAGCGCGGCGCTCGGCCTGGGCGACCGGGTGCAGTTCCTCAAGGGCCGCAGCGACATCCCGCGTTTCCTGCTCGGCGCCGACGTGCTGATCCACCCGGCCTACAACGAGAACACTGGCACCGTACTGCTCGAAGCCGCCGTGGCCGGCCTGCCGGTGCTGGTGTCGGCGGTGTGTGGCTATGCCCATTACATCGCCGAGGCCGACGCCGGGCTGGTGCTCAGCGAACCCTTCGAGCAGGAAGAGCTCAACCGCTACCTGCAGCGCATGCTCGAAGACGACGACGCGCGCGCCGGCTGGTCGGCCAATGGCCTGGCATTCGCCGACAGCGCCGACATCTACAGCATGCCCGAGCACGCCGCCGACGTTATTCTGGAGGCGCGACCATGAAGCTGGTGCTCGACGAGCCGTTCAAGACGCTGTGGGCCGGGCGCGATCCATTCGTGGCCGTCGAAGCGCTGCAAGGTGAAGTGTTCCGTGAACTCGAAGCGCGCCGTACCCTGCGCACCGAGGTCGATGGCAAGGGCTATTTCGTCAAGATCCACCGTGGCATCGGCTGGGCGGAAATCGCCAAGAACCTGTTCACCGCCAAGCTCCCGGTGCTCGGCGCCGGCCAGGAATGGAAGGCCATCCAGCGTCTGCGCGAGGCCGGCGTGCCGAGCATGACGGCGGTGGCCTACGGCGAGCGCGGCAGCAACCCGGCCGATCAGCATTCGTTCATCATCACCCAGGAGCTGGCGCCGACCATCGACCTGGAAGTGCTGAGCCTGAACTGGGTCAAACAGCCGCCTGCGCCTGCGCTCAAGCGCGCGCTGATCGCCGAGGTGGCGCGCCTGGTCGGCATGATGCACCGCGCCGGGGTGAATCACCGCGACTGCTACATCTGCCACTTTCTGCTGCACACCGACAAGCCGGTCACGGCCACGGATTTCAAGTTGTCGGTGATCGATCTGCACCGCGCGCAGGTACGGCCGCGCATCACTCGTCGCTGGCGCGACAAGGACCTGGCCGCGCTGTATTTCTCGGCGCTGGACATCGGCCTGACGCGCCGCGACAAGCTGCGTTTCCTGCGTGACTATTTCCAGCAGCCGCTACGCCGCGTGCTCAAGGACGAAGCGCAGCTGCTCGGCTGGCTCGACGGCAAGGCGAACAGGTTGTACGACCGCAAGCAACGCTATGGAGATGCGCTCTGATGGCCGGCTGGAATCTGGAAGCGGGCTATGAACACCTGCAGACCGACTTCGGCAGCCTGGAAGCGGTGTTCGCCCTGACCGGCGAGCGTCTGACCCGCGACCCGTTGTCGGAGGTGATTCGCGTCCAGCGCGGCGGCGTCACCTATTACGTCAAGCGCTACGTGGGGGCCGGCAAAGGCCTGCGCGCGCACCTGGGCAAGCCGCGGGTGAAGGCCGAATGGCAGAACCTCAAGCGCTTCGCCAAGTGGGGCATCCCGACCGCCGAGGTGGTGGCCTGGGGCCTGGAACGCAACGGCGCCAGCTATGACCGCGGCGCGCTGATCACTCGCGAACTGCCCAATACCCAGGATCTGCATCATCTGGCCCAGAGCGGTGATCCACGCCTGCGCAACCGTGCCTGGGTCGATCACATCAGCCGCCAGCTGGCGCAACATACCCGGACCCTGCACGACAACCACTTCACTCACAACGATCTGAAGTGGCGCAACCTGCTGGTCGACGACAAGGACGTGCTGTACTTCATCGACTGTCCCAATGGTGCGTTCTGGCGCAGCTTCATGCTGCGCTATCGCATCATCAAGGATCTCGCCTGCCTGGATAAACTGGGCAAGCGCGAGCTGTCCAACACCCAGCGTTTGCGCTTCTACCTGCAGTACCGCCGCCGCGAAAGGCTCAATGCGTCGGACAAGCTGCGCGTGCGCAAGATCGTCAAATTCTTCGAGGGCCGCGAATGAGCGACTTCATCGCCAGCGAGGAGCGCGCCTTGCTCGAGCGCCACGGGCTGGCCGCGTTCGACGCATTGTGGAACCTGCAACTGGACGCCGTGGATGAACCCAACACCGGTCGTGGCGGCTGGAGCAGCGTGTACCGCCTGGATCTGGAAGGCCGCGGCTTCTACCTCAAGCGCCAGAGCAACTACCTGACCCGGACCCTGGCCCGACCGTTTGGCGAGCCGACCTTTGCCCGCGAGTTTCGCAACATCAGCCGCTATCGCAAGCAGGGAATTCCGGCGTTGCAGGCGGTGTTCTACGGTCAACGGCAGGTGCAGGGCGACACCCGCGCCATGCTCATGACCCGCGCGCTGGACGGCTGGTCCGACCTTGACGCGGTATTGCAGCAATGGCCGACCTTGGCCCCCGATACGCGCCGCGCAGTGCTGGTGGCTGTCGGCGAGCTGGGACGCATCCTGCATTCGGCAGGACAGGTACATGGCTGTTTCTACCCCAAGCACATTTTCCTGCGCGCCACGGCGAGCGGGTACCAGGCGCAGTTGATCGACCTGGAAAAAACCCGGCCATTGCTGTTCGGCCAGCGCGACCGCGCCAAGGACCTGGAACCGCTGCTGCGCCGCGCGCCGCGCTGGCAGGCGGCGGATATTCGTGTATTGCTGGCTGCGTACCTTGCGCAGCCTGAAGCCAGCCCTCTGGTCGATGCCTGGCTTCAACGTTTGAGCCGCCGTCGCAGTCACAAGGAAGGGCGGTAGATGTGTGTTGCTGCAACTGGCCTCTTCGCGGGCAGAGCCCGCTCCCACAGAAGAATGCACGGCATGTGCTCTTTGTGGGAGCGGGGCGGGCGGCCGAGCCCTCTGCCCGCGAAGAGGCCCCCCCTGCCAGCCACCCATCCAGCGCCCCACCTTACCTACAACAAGAGGCCCGCCGATGCGCCTGTCTGAACTGACCCAAGCCGGCCGCACCCCAGCCCTGCCATTGAGCATCACCTTGGCCGACGCCGCCGGTCCTGCCGAGCTGCAACTGCTGACCCTGCTGCGCGTTCTGCCCGGCCAGCGCTACGTCGGCGCCGGTGTCTGGCGGGGCCGCACCGTGCTCGCCAAACTCTTGGTCGGCAGCAAGGCCGCACGGCATTTCCAGCGCGAACTGGCCGGCGTGCGCCTGCTCGCCGAGCAGGGCCTGACCACCCCGCAACTGCTCGCCGACGGCCTGCAGGAAGGCGAGGGCGGCTGGCTGCTGTTCGAGTACCTGGAAAACGCCCACAGCCTGGCCGACGAATGGGCCCGCGTGGAAACCCTGCCACCCCTGGCCGATGAACAGAGCGCCGTGCTCAGCGAGGCCCTCGGCGTCATAGGCCAGATGCATGGCAAAGGCCTGTGGCAACAAGACCTGCACCTGGACAACCTGCTGCGCCACAACGGTCAGGTGTACCTGATCGACGGCGCCGGCATCCAGGTCGAAGAGCCCGGCAAGCCCCTGTCGCGGCAAAAGGTGCTGGAAAACCTCGGTGTGTTCTTTGCTCAGCTACCCAAGCACCTGGAACCCTTCACCGAAGAGTTGCTGGTGTACTACCTGCTGGCCAACGGCGAACACGGCCTGCCCATGGAAGCGCTGCAGAAGCAGATCGACAAGGTCCGCGCCTGGCGCCTCAAGGACTATCTGGGCAAAGTCGGCCGCGACTGCAGCCTGTTCAGTGTCCAGGACAACGCCTCCAGCCTGCGTGCCGTGCGCCGCGAAGAAGAAACCGCCATGCTGCCCGTGCTGGAGCGTGCCGACGCCCTGCTCGAACAAGGCCACATCTACAAAACCGGCGGCGCTGCCACGGTCGGCCGTGTTCACAGCCAGGGCCGCGACCTGCTGATCAAGCGCTACAACATCAAGAACCTGTTGCACTGGGGCAAGCGCTTCTGGCGCCCGAGCCGTGCCTGGCACTCCTGGGTCGAGGGCAACCGCCTGCTGTTCCTCGGCATCGCCACACCCAAGCCCCTGGGCGTGCTGGAAAAACGTGTGCTGTGGCTACGCCGCGAGGCCTACCTGGTGACCGAGCACCTGAGTGGCCCGGACCTGATCGAAGCCTTCGCCCCCCATGTCGACACAGGCGACCTGCCCGAAGCCCAACTGCTGGCCCTGGACCAACTGTTCGCCGACCTGACCCGCGAGCGCATCAGCCATGGCGACCTCAAGGGTCACAACCTGTTCTGGCACAACGGCCGCTGGGCCCTGATCGACCTGGACGCCATGCAGCAGCACGGCAGTGACAGCAGCTTCGCTCCCGCCCATCAGCGCGACCGCGAACGATTGCTGCGCAACTGGCCCGAAGGCAGCGCCTTGCGTACCCTGCTGGATCAGCGTTTGCCCTGAGGCCTCGCACCGCGGTGTAGCCCGTCCCGGGAAATCAGGACTCTTCCTGCATCTACGTCGGACGAGTCCTACAGACGTGTGTCCATTACTCCCGGAAACTCCTGTCGCTTTGCGGTCCCTCGCGGGCCATGGGCACAGCAGGGGACCTGGACATGACTGTAGGCTACTTCATCCGCTTGGGTGACAAGACATCGTGCGGCGGCACAGTGCTGGGTGGTGAGCGAGGCGTCACCTTGCTCGGCGTTCCGCGCTCGCGCGAAGGCGACCGCGTATCGTGCGGCAAGAGCACGGGCGAATTCCACATCGTCGGCGGCGTCGACCAGCTCAAGAGCAACGGTCGGCGCGTTGCGGGCAGTCTCGACAGCACCAGCAGTTGCCAGTGCAATGCGCTGCTGATCCCGTCCTCGTTCAGCACTCAGTACGAGTCCGTACGCAAGGTCAAACACCGGCCGGCAGTCTTGCCGCGGCCGGACACAGCATTGAACTGTGGCCATCCAGACCAATTGCTGTCGATCACCACCTACCTGGCGAGCGAGATCAACGGCAACGTCCGTCACCCAACCATCGCCAAGATCGGCCAGCTCAATCGCTACGATGCAACCCAGGACACGCGCACCTACAAGGCGCTGCCCTGGCACGCACGCTTGTGGGCGCGCGACCCTCAGGTAGTGGCCAAGGCTTGCAGGGACGAAGCCGTGGCCCTGTGGGTCGAGCAGATGGACGACAACCGCGAGTGGAATTACCGCGCCAAGGTTGCGCAGTTGCAAGGCTCCACCTGGCACAAGCAAGGCCGCTACCTCTATCACGTCGGTCTTTGGGCAGGTATCCACTACGGCTACCTGGGCATGGCAGTGGGGCTTCGTCCCGGCGAGCTGGTCGACGGTATCGATGAGCACACCCCCCTTGAGCAGCGCCGCACCTTGCGCCACTGGCGCACCCCCGCCGATCGCCTGGCGATCAACATCGGTGTAGAACTCTACAAGCGCTATCCCGAAGGCGTGGTGACGGGCAAGGCGCTGCTCAGCGTGATTCTCGCCGCCGACCAGCACGCTTGGGGCGCAGGCCGGCGCGAGCATCGCTGCGGCTCACGTCTGCAACAGTCCGGCGCGTCTGCTCATGCTTCAGCCTCGCCCCCGCTGCGGGTGCCAACCATGTAGGCAGCCCTGCTTGCGCGGCTGCTTAAGCTAGGCCTCCCGAACCTGTGAGGCAAGACCATGAGCGAACCGGAATCCACCTCCACCACCCCAGCGACCGTTACCGACAACAATACCGTTCTGCCTGACCCCATCGTCTCCAACATTCTCTTCTGGGAAAGCAGGATCGCCGACTTGATGCAGCAGTACCCCGACATCGAACGTGCCGCGCTGCAGATCGCCCGGCAGGTGCTGGTCAGGGCAGGGCTGTTCGATCTGGACCCTCACCAGGTGCATTGGCACTGGTTCGACTCGGCCAACTCCAGCTCGCGCACCTACACCGGCTGGGAGCACTACGGCGCACCCAAGCAATCGATGACGCTGGTCGAACTGGTGATGCGCCGCTTCGACCTCGACCAGCAACGCAACAGCGACCTGCTGGCGCAGATGGGCGGTTTCTACCGTGTCGATCAGTCGGCCCACGCCTTCAACGAACACAACGAAATCCGCCTGGACCCGCGCCAGGTGCATGCGTACTTCTGGCGCATCGACTTCGCCGCCTACTATGCCTCCAAGGTGCGTGGCTTCTGGATCAACAACCATGCGCTGTACTGCATGGTGTCCAAGCTCAGCATGCTGTGCAACGCCACCCTCAGCTGCCAGAAAGGCCTGTTGCGCCTCGAGGATTTCATCGAGGTGTATGCCGCCGTGGTGAACGATTCCAGCACGCCTTTCCGGCCGGAAAAGCTCATGGGCGATGTGGCGATGTCATCCAGCACGACGGTGCACAGTTTCGATATCGAAGGCATCGTCAGCCACACCATGTTGCGCTTTCGTACCGCGTCGGGCCGCGAGATCATCTACTGCGCCATGCAGGACCCAGCCTTCGTCGCCTTTGCCGACGCCGAGCAGATGTACGAGTGGGTGCAAAGCTACCTGACGACCGAAGAAGGCCGTAAACGTTTCGGCGAGCAATTCGTGCGGCCGGAACACGACAGGCACGGCCAATGGAATACCCTGCAAGGCCATCTGCGCGAGATTGCCAACACGCCTTGGAACCAGCGCAAGACCCGGCTCAACGCACGGGAAAAAACACTGGACGGCTATGCCTTCACCTTCCTGACCGATTGCCTGAAAACCGACATGGAGAACGATGCCAGTTACCTGCTGATTTCCAACAATCAGCTGAGCAAAGGCATGTGGCTGGGTTATCTGGAAGCCTCGTTCAAGCTGTACAGCATTTTCAGCATGATGGGCTGGCCGATTGCAGCCTTGTCCATCGCTGCCGGCCTGGGCGCGGTGGGGCTGTACGCCGACAAGGCCATCAACGCGGTGAACGAACGGGAGCGTTCCGAGGCCATTCGCGGTGCGGTGCTGCAAGCCTTGAACGTGTTTCTCACGCTGCCCTTGCTGGGCGACCTTTCGGCCATCGGCGAGTATGAAGAAGCCGGCATGCAACTGGAACTGGAAACCGATGGCGAAAGCGTCTGGGGCGGCGTGGTCGAGGGCACCGGAGAAACGCCCAACGGCGGCAGCGGCAGCGACGACGATTTCGATCCGCTGTATCTGGGCAGCGACGAGGACCGCTCCAGCACCTCCACTTCCAGCGACTCGCCTTCGCCCAGCCATAGGTCCGTCGCCAACCGCTTGCTCGAATGGCGACCGGCCGTGGTCCGCGGCCGCGACCTGCAGGTCCAGACCCGTGGTCCCATGGCCGGGCTCTACGTGCGTCAGGGCAATCAGATCTATGCCCAGGTACAGAACGTGCTGTATCGCGTGCGCTACAGGGTCGCGCTCAAGCAATGGGCGGTGGTCGATCCGCTCAACCCCTATGCCGCTGAGGAATGCATCCCGCTGACCCTGGACGCCAAAGGTGTTTGGCATCCAGGTGAACGCATCGCCGCAGCGTCGATGGTCGAGACCCAGCGTGTGACGGCCTGGGATGTACTGCGCACCGACCTCGCCAGCGACGTCCACGTACCGCCGTTGGCCACGCAGATTCGCGTGACCATACCACTGGACGGCGTGGAAAAAATCCTCGATCGCTACATGGTCCGCATCCCCAGCCGAGGCTCGTTGCTGGCCTTGTACGACGCCGACGAACAGACCTGGCGCCTCAACCACCTGGGCAACACCGACTACCTGTGGCTGAGCGCCGATGGCGATTGGCGCAGCGGCGACCGCCTGCAATGGCAGGCCGCTGCGAAGGATGCACCGGCGGCCCGCGTTACCAAGAGCATCGTTCTGCCACCTCTGCCCATACTGCCTGCCGGCGCGTCGGCGATCCCGCGAGTGGTGCATTACATCTGGGTAGGCCACGAGCTGCCCAGCCAGGCCCTGTTGGACAACGTGGTGGGCAACGCCGCAGCGATGCAAGGCTGGCGCACGATCCTGCACGTGGACCTGGAAAGCGAAACACTGCTGACGCAGCTCAAGGCCATCTTTGCCGACAAGCCTGACGTGGCGATCACGCCTCTGGCCGATCAGGACTTCTTCCAGACCCTGCTGGCGGGCGACAGCGGCCCTCAGTACCGCGCCTGCCGCAACGGCCAGGCCAGGAACTATGCCGCTGCCAGCGACGTGCTGCGCTACCCGTTGATCGATGCCCACGGTGGGCTGTACATGGACGTGGACAACAGGTTCACCACCGTCCATGCCGACCTGCAACTGCACGCCGGCCCCGAGGATGTACTGCTCGACGACGCCGTGGTGCTGGCCGACGTGCCCTACAGTGGCTACAACAGCCACGTGTTTGCCAGCCATGCCAACAACCCGGTGCTCAAGGCCGTGACCCGCGCCATGCAGGTACGGTTCAAGGCCAACCCCGACTTCTACGCCAAACCTCGGCCTATTCTGAAAAAGGATGCCAGTACCCGCGAAACCCTGACCTTCTGGCGCTACGTCAAAGACACCTTCGAAATGACCGGCCCGCAACTGCTCGACGACGTCCTGCGCGAAACCCGCCCCGACTACTACGACCTGCTGCTGCGCGCCGACCTCAAGCAGTCATTGGGCATCAGCTCGCAGGCTTACGAGCGCCAGCTGACCGCCTGCGTGGAACATTACTTCCCGTTTGCCAGCAAGGTGGAAGTGGATGTCGGCAACCTGCATTCCTGGACAACCACCCGTTGACGGCGCAGCCCCCGTAACAACGGCGCCAGCCGCGTCAGCCTCTCGGGCCCTCGCTGCCGCGACTCGCACCGCTGCTACACCCGGCCCATGCGGGCACCACACGATCCACCCCAACTTCCGCTCCGAACCACGCCCCCAACTTCCGAGCCGAACCTCAATCCCTGTAGCAGCGGCGCGAGCCGCGTCAGAGGCCCCACGCCATTCCCCACGCCAGGCCAATCACATCGACTTGCGCAGTTCCAAGAGGCGCCCGAACGCCTTCTCTAAATATCCATCACGCAACAATTGCTGCAGATGCCCAGCGCAAAACCTATCCTTGCGCACATTAGCCACCAGCAGCGCACGAAGCTCTCCCAGACCTGCGTGCTCCAATTTCGACACATCATCCAGATCGGCCTCACTAAACACGTATTGCCAATCAAAGGGTGCGAAGAACCCCGAACGGTAAATCGCATCGAGAAACCCGCCAATGGCGTAGAAAACAGCCTTGCCGTCCGAATCCAGGGCACTCAGCGCAAGGGTGTCCGGCCATGCCTGCAGAAGTTTGTCCACGCTGGTCGGTGAGGGTGGAGGAAGTGCGAACATGGCGTGCCTCACAAATGGTTGAAGAGCGTATGGGCGGTGTTGGGCAATACTTCATCAGTGGTCAGATACAGCCGAATACGGCCATCCTCCACCGTCTCGTCGATGGCACTGATGAGATGGTGCATGCCGAAGTCAAACAACACTTCCTGCTCGTTGGGCACGACCGATATACCGCTCACGTCCTTGCCCAACCAGTGTTTGAGCAGCAGGTTGTAGTCGCCAACGGTAGGTGAGCCAATGTTCTTGGTCGTGCTGGAGTACGCGGCTTCCACCACCGTCAGGGTCGTGGCGTAGATATCTTCGATACCCTCGAAGATATTCAAATAGCGTTTGACCGGGACCCCCGCAGCATTACGCAACTGCCCCAGCGCCGTGCTCAATCCTTCGATACTGGCGTGATACTGCACGAACAACGGGTCAGTCACCGACCCAGCCCGCAGCGCTCTGTTCACGTACCAATACAAATTGCCCGTGTAGGCCTGTACCAGCGCGTACTGACGCTGAGTCAGCCCGACCTCGGCAGGCGTCCAGCGCAGCGGGTCATCCTGCGGTAACGACGCCTGACCGCTAGGCAGAACAGGCGACGCCGGGTTGCCGATGCCCTGGGTCGGTGGCGATTGATACTGACCCTTGAGTTGCGCGAACAGGGCCTGGGCACTGCCCTGATGCTCCGCGTCCACACACAACGCAATGTCCGGCCACGGCCCACGCGCCGCCAGGCTGACGCTGGCGAAGAACATCATGCGCAGCATCACGTCATGGTCGGCCTCCCCCGGAGCGGTACTGAGCACCGTGGCGGCAACCCGTGCACAACCGTCGCCGCCGGTGAACAGTCGCAGCGCCTGAAACGCCATCCAGACATCACGCCCCGCCGTTTCGGCAGCATCCTCAGGCTCGAACACCAGCAGCCGCTTGAATGGCCAGCCTGCCGCAACCGGCGCAACGGTAGAAATCCAGCAGGGCAGATGCGGACGAAAGTCCACGGCCGGCGACCGCTCCAGATCGGCCACCGCAATACCCGCACCGTACAATTGCTCGATCCAGCCGCCTTGCGCCGGATCGTAATCACGCGGCCGACTGGACACCATGAGGTAGTCCACCGGGGTGTTATACAAACTCAGCAAGTCGCCTCGGTTGAGAGTGACTTGGCGTGCGTCGGTGCCGAAGTGGTCGACGGGTGTGTGGTCTAGAAATTCCATGTTCAGAACCTGTATCGGTCAATGAGCGGATTAAAAAGTCACTCTTTAAAGTCCGTAAAATACAATATCAATCTATTCCATCGAGGAAAGATAAGCATAATTTTTATTATGAGTGGCTTTGTTTGTCATTTGTGGATTTTAGCATGAGGCGCTTGTAATAGGGGCGGGTCGGACCGGCCGCTGATTTTAGCAGCAGTCGGTCGAACCTCAACAACCCATGTGGCGAGTAAAATGTGCGAGATATCATTCATAGCAGATAACAATCCGTAACAACCAAGTTGACTGCGTGCGGAGTGATTAGCTGTTTGCTGAGTGAATTTCTGACTTGCCGCTCACGCGCGGCAAGTTAATCGGACCATCCCGAGGGATTTCATACAGAGTCTGTTGATAGATTATTTAACCGGCACCCAGGGGGTGAATGATATGTTATCAACCAAAAGAGGGGTGTCAATACTGTAATGCTGTCTATACACAATCGCGGTGATTGCGCTACTTTTCGGAACAGGATCAGAAGCCTGGTATTCCCTCCATTGAGCACCTGCGCTAATATTTGCTGATATACACTGAGTACCGACATACACTTCCTCAATGGCTCCTTGCGACGTCCATAAACCCAGCTTCAGAGCGGTGACAGGCTCTGCAAATGTAATAAAGACCGTATGTCTTGCTTCAGCATAAGCATGATTCCCTACTATGTAGGGCGGGAACGAACTGTTGGCAGACACCCTAATTGAATTATATGATGTCTCTACAGAGTAGCCCTGGCGGGAAAGTATGGGATACTCTCCAAGACCCAAATCCTCAAACCCATCAACCCCAGGAGGCGTTACCGGACTACCCTTTTCAACATCAACCGGCACAGACTCAGAATCACTGTACAAAGCGCCTTGTGTCCGTGCCACCTTATATTCAAACGTCACCGCCTGTTTTTCGTTTTTCAACACCTCAGCTTTAGTAATCTTGAAATCCATAGGTGTCGTCGTATCCTGCACTTCCACCGGCGCGGTTTCCTCCTTTGATCCATTCTGCCCCGTGAACTTGACATACACCCACTGCTTAGGCGCCCGCCCGCCATATGCCCTCACTTGCACATTCACCCCAGTTGCCGGAATACCCGCCGGGTCCAGATACCCATTCTCCGCACCGGTCACGACAGGTGCAGGCAAATCCAGTTTCACAGTAGCCATGACAGCATCTCCTTCAGGAAACGAGGTAGCGGCACTTTCCAAGGCAGTGCCGGACAGATCGACTTTCAGTTCCACACGCAGCGTCGAGGCGTTTTCCAGCCGCAACAGCAGGCGGCGCTCGACCACGCGACGAATGCCGGAGGTGACCTCCGAAGTTTGGACGGTGTAAGGCGTCGCCAGCCGTTCGCTGTACGGGTCGCCATCGTCCAGGGTGCCGTGCACGCGCAGCCAGAAGGTCTGGCCTGCGGTGATAAAGGGCCAGGGATCGACGACCACGATTCCATCACCAGTGAAGGTATTAAGATCCAGCAGGTTGCCTGCTGCCTGCTCGATTCGTGGCGGCTTCAAGGTGCCGGGGCGGAAGTTCTCCAGACGCAGGCTCAGCATTTGCGAAGTGCCTACTACCGTCAGATCAGCGCCTCGGAAGATCACATACCCTACCTGCACCGTCTGGCCAAGGCCGAGTGCCAGCACCGTCGAAGGTACCGAAACTCGCCCCTCGCCCACGGTGGCTAGCACCCACGGCAACGCCTCGTTCTGGCCATCGGGCCAGAACCAGAGCACGGCAACGGTGTCGTTTTCCAGAATCCGAGCATCACGCACCACCACCGTGGCGGTGTTGGTTTCATACGATGTGCCGGGCTTGATCGGTTGCCAGGTACTGACCTCGCTGTTGGTCCCATCCACTATTTTCGGCAGCGGCCAAGGCCGTTCCGCCGCCGCCCCGACATGCAGCTGCAACCGCTGCGAGCTGCCTACCGGCTGGCTGTTGCGGGTGGCCTCGTACCAAACCTCTACGTAGCCATTGCTATTGCCAGCGATGTAAGGATCACTGGCCAACGTGACTTCCAGGTTGCCCGAGCTTGGAAATGGCTGGTTGGTAATGGACGTACTGGCACCAGGTCGGCCCTCCCAGTGAACGGTCACCCTGTCATCCGGTAAGAGGACGGGGTTGGGTTCCACCACCACCTTGAAGGTCGGGCCGACCGCGCCGGGGTCGATCTCGCCGCCTTGAAACACCGGCTCGGTGGTCGGCTTGGGCAGGTTGTTCGGCACGCCCACCACGGTCAGTTCCAGAATGGGCGAAGCATAGCTCGTGCCTTCGGCGATGATCGTGTAGCTCACCTTCAGGGTGGTGTTGGTGCCCAGGCCCTTGGCGTAGAGCACATCGATCATGAAGCGGATGTCTTGCGGGGTATCGCTGGTCACTTCATGTGTTTGCTGTATGTAGACCGGGCTGCCGGCGGCGGTCCGGCCTTCCCATAGCAGGATCACGGTCTGTCCGGAGGCCATGAACCCATACTGAGGCACGATGACCTCCTGGTGAGTGCCGCCGATCAAGGCCGGGTTGTAGGTATTTCCCGTAACGCCGACGAGCGTGGGTTTTTCCAGGGTTACCGGCTGGCCGATCACCGCCACACTGATGCGTTGCGACGGGGTACTCACGCCACCGATGAGTGCCTCGTAATACACCGTGGCGGTGCTGCCCACCAAGGCGGCGGCCTGGGCGTAGGGCACGTACAGCGTGATCCGGGTGCCGGCCTTCACGATCTGAAAGTCCAGGGTAAAGGTCAGCCGTGGGCCCAGTACCGGGATACCGGTCCAGGTCAGCGTGCCTGTGGTACCCACCGGCAGGTTGCCGTTGACCGGAATCTGTACGGCCACGTCGTCGCCGTCCAACTCGTCCACGTCCAACTCGTCGTCGTCGGTGGCATCACGTAGCGCAGGGGCATGCAGTGCGCCTGGGGGGATTACGTCGGCGAACGCGTTGAGGCTGAAAAGCGACCAGTTCTTGACCTCGTCCTCGATGTCGTAGAGCACGTTCAGCCCCATCCCGGGGGTGCCGTCGATGATATCGGCGGGTACCGTGACCGTCAGCGCCTGTCCAGGATTGAGGGCTTCGTCAGCACTGACAATCTTGCGGATCTCCCGATTCGACCAGTACAACACGATCGTGTCTTTGTCGGCGATTTCCACGTAGCGAGGAATGGTCACCGTCAGCGGGCGGCCGGCCGGCACTACTGCGGGAATGCCGGTGGGTGGGGTCAGGCGCTCGTTGATGAGGGGCGTGGCCGGATTCGGATCGGGATTGCCTGGAACGGTCTGCTTGACCAGAAAGGGGCCTACGTCTTCAGACACGCTGAACGCGTTGGAAGGCGGAACTCGGTGGTGATAGTGCAGCGTAACCCGGCCTTCCTGAGGAAACACGACGGGCATCAAGTAGAAGGTAACGATGCCAGTTACCTCATGCTCG
>NZ_JASCPM010000063.1:0-19649 GCF_029960215.1 Pseudomonas sp. PS01301
CCCCGCTCCCACATCGGCGGCGAGCCTCTTGTGGGAGCGGGGCGGGCGGCGAGCCCTCTGCCCGCGAAGAGGCCAAACCTGCCTACATCAATCAATCAATCAATCCCGAAACAACCAAGGCTGGCTCGCCCGATGCTTGGCCTCGAACGCCGCAATGGCTTCCCCATCCTGCAAGGTCAGCCCGATATCATCCAACCCGTTGAGCAGGCAATGCTTGCGAAACTCGTCGATCTCGAAGCTGTACACCTTGCCGCTGGGGCTGGTCACGGTCTGCGCGGCCAGGTCCACGGTCAGCTGGTAGCCCGGCGCCGCCTCGACTTCCTTGAACAGCTCATCGACTTCCGCATCGCTGAGGATGATCGGCAGCAGGCCGTTCTTGAAGCTGTTGTTGAAGAAAATGTCGGCATAGCTGGGCGCGATCACGGTGCGGAAACCGTACTCGTCCAACGCCCACGGCGCGTGCTCGCGACTGGAACCGCAACCGAAGTTTTCCCGCGCCAGCAACACGCTGGCGCCTTGGTAACGCTCATGGTTGAGCACGAAATCCTTGTTCAGCGGGCGCTTGGAGTTGTCCTGGTAAGGTTGCCCCACATCCAGGTAGCGCCACTCGTCGAACAGGTTCGGGCCGAAGCCGGTGCGCTTGATCGACTTCAAGAACTGCTTGGGAATGATCTGGTCGGTGTCCACGTTGGCACGATCCAACGGAGCGACCAGGCCGGTGTGACGAGTAAAGGCTTTCATGCTGCGCTCCCCTGGATCAATTCACGAACGTCGACGAAACGGCCGACAACGGCGGCGGCGGCGGCCATGGCCGGGCTGACCAGGTGGGTACGCCCACCGGCGCCCTGACGGCCTTCGAAGTTGCGGTTGGAGGTCGACGCGCAATGCTCGCCCGACTCCAGCCGATCCGGGTTCATCGCCAGGCACATGGAGCAGCCCGGTTCGCGCCACTCGAAGCCCGCCTCGAGAAAGATCTTGTCCAAACCTTCGC
Organism: Pseudomonas sp. PS01301; assembly: GCF_029960215.1. Taxonomy (NCBI): domain Bacteria; kingdom Pseudomonadati; phylum Pseudomonadota; class Gammaproteobacteria; order Pseudomonadales; family Pseudomonadaceae; genus Pseudomonas; species Pseudomonas sp. PS01301. The sequence goes on from NZ_JASCPM010000063.1 coordinate 992, forward strand.
TTTCGGCCTGCTCCTTGACCAGGCCCGAGCCCGGCACGACGATCGCCTGCTTGATGGTCGAGGCCACCTTGCGGCCCTTGGCGATGACGGCGGCGGCGCGCAGGTCTTCGATGCGCGAATTGGTGCACGAACCGATGAACACACGGTCGAGCTGAATATCGGTGATCGCCTGGTTGGCGGTCAGGCCCATGTATTTCAAGGCACGCTCGATGGAACCGCGTTTGACCAGATCCGCCTCACGGGCCGGGTCCGGCACGTTCTGGTCCACGGCCAGGACCATTTCCGGCGAAGTGCCCCAGCTGACCTGTGGCTTGATCTGCGCGGCATCCAGGCGGACCACGGTGTCGAAATGGGCATCGGCGTCGGACACCAGCCCTTTCCAGGATTCCACCGCCTTGTCCCAATCGCCGCCACGAGGCGCGAACGGGCGACCCTTGACATAGGCGATGGTCTTTTCATCGGCGGCCACCAGACCCACGCGGGCGCCCGCCTCGATGGACATGTTGCAGATGGTCATGCGGCCTTCCACCGAGAGATCGCGAATGGCGCTGCCGGCGAACTCGATGGCATGGCCATTGCCGCCAGCGGTGCCGATCTTGCCGATCACGGCCAGCACGATGTCCTTGGCGGTGACACCGAACGGCAAGGTGCCTTCAACCAGCACCTGCATGTTCTTCATTTTCTTGGCCACCAGGCACTGCGTGGCGAGCACGTGCTCGACCTCCGAGGTACCGATACCGTGGGCCAGGGCACCAAAGGCACCGTGGGTCGAGGTATGCGAGTCGCCACAGACCACGGTCATGCCGGGCAAGGTCGCGCCCTGCTCCGGACCGATCACGTGAACGATGCCCTGGCGCACGTCGTTCATCTTGAACTCGGTGATGCCGTATTCATCGCAGTTGTCGTCCAGGGTCTGCACCTGCAGACGCGACACCTGGTCGGCGATGGCGCCGATGCCGCCCTTGCGTTCCGGTGTGGTCGGCACGTTGTGATCGGGCGTGGCGATGTTGGCGTCGATGCGCCATGGTTTGCGGCCGGCCAGTCGCAACCCTTCGAACGCCTGGGGCGAAGTCACTTCGTGGATGATGTGACGGTCGATGTAGATCAGCGCCGAACCATCGTCGCGCTGCTTGACCAAATGCGAATCCCAGAGCTTGTCGTAGAGCGTTTTGCCGGCCATCAGACGTTTCCTCATCAGTGTTTCTAATCTTTCTATGCCAATAACCGCTTGGCTTGTAGGGATGATGCTATGGGGTTATCTTGAATAACTCAAATTCATAATTTTCATACTTTGGATAACCAAAAGGAATCGGCTCATGGACCTGGCCAGTCTCAATGCCTTTATTGCCATCGCCGAAGTGGGCAGCTTTTCCAGGGCCGGGGATCGCCTGCATTTGACTCAACCTGCGATCAGCAAACGCATTGCCAGTCTGGAGCAGCAGTTGGGTGTGCGCCTGTTCGACCGGCTGGGTCGGGAAGTCAATCTGACCGAGGCCGGCCGAGCGCTGCTGCCGCGGGCCTACCAAATTCTCGACGTGCTCGAAGACACCCGTCGCGCCCTGACCAACCTCAGCGGTGACGTCACCGGTCGGCTCACTCTGGCCACCAGTCACCATATCGGCCTGCACCGATTGCCCCCGCTGCTGCGCACCTACACGCGCATGTACCCCAAGGTCGCCCTGGACATTCAGTTTCTGGATTCGGAAGTGGCCTATGAGGAGATTCTCCACGGTCGGGCGGAGCTGGCGGTCATCACCCTCGCGCCCGAGCCCCACCACCTGGTGCGCTCGGTGCCGGTGTGGCATGACCTGCTGGATTTCGTCGCCGCACCTGAACATCCGCTGGCCCTGCAGGACGCGGTGAAGCTGAGCGATATCGCCGAACATCCGGCGGTGTTTCCCGGCGGCAATACCTTCACCCACCACATTGTCAGTCGTCTGTTCGAGGCTCAGGGCCTGAGCCCCAACATCGCCATGAGTACCAACTACCTGGAAACCATCAAGATGATGGTGTCGATTGGACTGGCATGGAGTGTGTTGCCGCGCACCATGCTCGACGATCAGGTGGCGCGCTTCGTACTGCCCGGTGTGCAGTTGAGTCGGCAGCTGGGCTACATCCTACACACCGAGAGAACCTTGTCGAACGCCGCCCGGGCATTCATGGCGTTGCTCGATGGCCAGGCCAGCATTTCGGCGGCGGATGAATCAGAGCTGCGGGCCCAGGAGTAGCCGCCCGCTGCTGACCAGCGTGGCATAGCCGCCGATCTTGACCCGATCGCCTTCCCTGCGGCAAAACAGCTCGCCCCCGCGGGCAGAGCACTGGTACGCGCTGAGGCTGGTCTTGACCAGGCGCTTGGACCAGTACGGAATGAGGCTGCAGTGGGTGGAACCGGTCACCGCGTCTTCGTCGATGCCAATGGCTGGGGCGAAATAGCGCGAGACAAAATCGTGATGATCACCCCGTGCGGTGATGATCACCCCAGGCCAGGGCAAGCGAGCCAGCGCCGCCATGTTCGGCTGACATTCGCGCACTGCCTGCTCCGACTCCAGCAACACGAACAGTGAGGTTGCCGCCATCACATCGACCGCCTCGCAGCCCAGCGCACGCTCCACATCCAGCGTCAGGCCCAGTTGTTCTTCAGGCATCATGGCCGGGAAATCCAGCCACAGGCGATCGCCCTCGCGGCTGACGGTCAGGGTGCCGGAACGGCTGGCGAACGACAGGCTGGTCGCGGTTTCACCATAGACGTGGAACAAAACGTAGGCGCTGGCCAGAGTGGCATGACCGCACAAGGGCACTTCGGTGCGCGGCGTGAACCAGCGGATGTGCCAGCCCTGAGCCTCGCGCACCATGAATGCGGTCTCGGCCAGGTTGTGTTCGGCAGCGATCTTCTGCATCAGTTCGTCGGCCAGCCAGCTGTCCAGGCGATAGACGATGGCCGGGTTGCCAGCAAACGGATGTTGGGTAAACGCATCGACCTGATGGAAATCCAGTTGCATGGCATTCCTCGCTGTAGCGGAAAGGGGTAGCGCCCAGGCCGTGGGCTATCGGCGTTCGACTCGTGGAGTCGATGAATAATTTCTTGCGCTCATCCAGCACGGCCGATATCGGCGAAGCAGCCTTGGGTATGCTCGGCCAGCAACTGCGGCGCCAGTTCCACTTCCAGCCCGCGTCTGCCGGCGCTGACATACACGCTGGGCAACGTCGCTGCGGTTTGATCGATGAATGTGCGCAGGCGCTTTTTCTGCCCCAAGGGGCTGATGCCGCCCAGCAGGTAGCCGGTGGCGCGCTGCGCGGCCTGTGGGTCTGCCATCTCGCACTTCTTGACCCCCGCCGCCTGTGCCAGTGCCTTGAGGTCCAGAGAGCCGGTCACAGGCACAACTGCCACCAGCAGTTCGCTTTTTTCAGTGGCCGCCAGCAAGGTCTTGAACACCTGCGCCGGGGCCAGGCCAAGCTTTTCGACCGCTTCCAATCCGTAGGAGGCGGCCTTGGGATCGTGTTCATAGGCATGCACCCGATGGTCGGCGCGATGCTTCTTCAAGAGGTCCAGGGCGGGTGTCATGCAGGGACTCCAGACAAATAAAACCGATGCCCGGCATTAGGACACAGGCAGGCAAGCCACGCCAACCGTGGCTTTGCCGCAAATGGACGAATCCGTTCTCGACCATTGAACGAACTCGTTCACTTTCGACCTTTGACAGCGGCGTTTCTTGTCTATATTTTTTCGTTTGTGAAGATAGGCACGATAGTACAATGTGCTGAAAGGTTGTAATCCGGCGTGCGATGGGGATCGCACGACGGCAGATTCCAGGCGCCAGAAACGGCGTCAGACAAAAAAAACAATTGGGGTAAAACACGATGACCGCACAGCAACAACCGACCCTGTCGGGTCAGTGCATTGCCGAGTTTCTCGGAACCGCACTGCTTATCTTCTTCGGTACCGGCTGCGTCGCGGCGCTCAAGGTCGCAGGGGCCAGCCTCGGCCTATGGGAAATCAGCATCATCTGGGGCGTCGGCGTGAGCATGGCGATCTACCTGACCGCTGGCGTGTCCGGAGCGCATCTGAACCCGGCTGTCAGCATCGCCCTGTGCCTGTTCGGCGGTTTCGAAAAGCGCAAGCTGCCCTTCTACATTCTGGCTCAGGTTGCCGGCGCGTTCTGCTCGGCGGCACTGGTCTACACCCTCTACAGCAGCCTGTTCTTCGATTACGAACAGACCCATGGCATCGTCCGCGGCACGCAGGCGAGCCTGGAAACGGCGAGCATCTTCTCCACCTATCCGCACGCGGCGCTGTCCATCGGTCAGGCTTTCCTGGTCGAGATGGTTATCACCGCCATTCTGATGGGAGTGATCATGGCCTTGGGCGACGAGCACAATGGCCTTCCGCGCGGCGCCATGGCACCGTTGCTGGTGGGTTTGCTGATCGCCGTGATCGGCAGCTCAATGGGCCCACTGACCGGCTTCGCCATGAACCCGGCCAGGGATTTCGGTCCCAAGCTGATGACCTTTATCGCCGGGTGGGGTGAAATAGCCTTCACCGGTGGCCGTACGATTCCCTATTTCATCGTGCCCATCGTGGCGCCGATCGTAGGTGCCTGCCTGGGCGCCGGCGCTTACCGGGTACTGATCGCCCGCCATCTGCCCAACTCGCTCAACGAGTCGGCCAAGGCGGCCGCATCGAAGGTCCAGGCCTCCTGAGCCTGCACAGCTACTCCATTCCGCATCTATTTCAAACTTGCGCAAGGCCATCGACATGACCGATACCGACAACAAGAACTACATCATCGCCCTGGACCAAGGCACCACCAGCTCGCGAGCCATCATTTTCGACCGCGACGCCAATGTCGTCGGCACCTCGCAGCGCGAGTTCGCCCAGCACTACCCGCAGGCAGGCTGGGTGGAGCACGATCCGATGGAAATCTTCGCCACCCAGAGCGCGACCATGGTCGAAGCCCTGGCCCAGGCCGGGTTGAGCCACGCCCAGGTCGCAGCCATCGGCATCACCAACCAGCGTGAAACCACCGTGGTGTGGGACAAGAACAGCGGTCGCCCGATCTATAACGCCGTGGTCTGGCAGTGCCGACGCAGCACCGAGATCTGCCAGCAGCTCAAGCGCGATGGCATGGAAGACTACATCAAGCAGACCACCGGCCTGGTCGTCGATCCGTATTTCTCGGGCACCAAGCTCAAGTGGATTCTGGACAACGTCGAAGGCAGCCGCGAGCGCGCCCGCAACGGCGAGCTGCTGTTCGGCACCATCGATAGCTGGCTGATCTGGAAATTCACCGGCGGCAAGGTCCACGTCACCGACTACACCAACGCCTCGCGCACCATGCTCTTCAACATCCACACGCTGGAGTGGGACGAGAAGATGCTGCAGACCCTGGACATCCCCCGCGAGATGCTGCCAGAGGTCAAGTCGTCGTCGGAAGTCTACGGTCACACCAAGAGCGGCATCGCCATTGCCGGTATCGCCGGCGACCAACAGGCCGCCCTGTTCGGCCAGATGTGCGTCGAACCCGGCCAGGCCAAGAACACCTACGGCACCGGTTGCTTCCTGCTGATGAACACCGGCAAGAAGGCCGTGACCTCGCAACACGGGATGCTCACCACCATCGGCTGCGGCCCGCGTGGCGAAGTGGCCTACGCCCTGGAAGGCGCCGTGTTCAACGGCGGCTCGACCGTGCAGTGGCTGCGCGACGAACTGAAGATCGTCAACGACGCCTACGACACCGAATACTTCGCCAGCAAGGTCAAGAACACCAACGGCGTGTACCTGGTACCGGCCTTCACCGGCCTGGGCGCGCCCTACTGGGACCCCTATGCCCGTGGCGCACTCTTCGGCCTGACCCGCGGCGTGCGCGTGGACCACATTATTCGCGCCGCACTGGAATCGATCGCCTACCAGACCCGCGACGTACTCGACGCGATGCAACAGGACTCCGGCGAACGCCTGAGCGCCCTGCGCGTGGACGGCGGCGCGGTGGCCAACAACTTCCTCATGCAGTTCCAGGCCGACATCCTCGGCACGCCGGTGGAGCGTCCGCAGATGCGCGAGACCACGGCTCTGGGCGCCGCCTACCTCGCAGGCCTGGCATGCGGCTTCTGGGGCAGCCTGGACGAATTGCGCGGCAAGGCCGTGATCGAGCGCACCTTCGAGCCGCTGCTCGATGAAGCCGGCAAGGAAAAACTCTACGCCGGTTGGAAAAAGGCCGTCGAACGCACCCGCGACTGGGAACCGCACGAAGAACAGTGATCGAGCAGGCACCGGCCGGGCAATCCGGCCGGTGCCTCGCGGATTGATGCAATGCCGGCCCCTGCAATCAAGTCTGGCGATGGGGGCCTTTCCTGCGGCATCATGCATGCTTTTGCATGGCAGCCAAAGGAAGCCCCATGAACCTGCCTCCCCGCCAACAGCAGATCCTTGAACTGGTACGCGAACGCGGCTATGTCAGCATCGAGGAAATGGCCCAGCTGTTCGTCGTGACACCGCAGACCATTCGGCGTGATATCAACCAACTGGCCGAGGTCAACCTGCTGCGCCGTTACCACGGTGGCGCCGCCTACGACTCGAGCATCGAGAACACGGCCTACGCCATGCGTGCCGACCAGATGCGTGACGAGAAACAACGCATCGCCGAAGCCATCGCCGCCCAGATCCCCGACCACGCTTCGCTGTTCATCAACATCGGCACCACCACCGAATCCATCGCTCGCGCCCTGCTCAACCATAGCCATCTGAAGATCATCACCAACAACCTGCACGTGGCCTCGATCCTCAGCGGCAAGGACGATTTCGATGTGCTGCTGGCCGGCGGCAACGTGCGTCGCGACGGCGGCGTGGTGGGTCAGGCCAGTATCGACTTCATCACCCAGTTCAAGGTCGACTTCGCCTTGGTCGGCATCAGCGGCATCGACGAAGACGGCAGCCTGCTGGACTTCGACTATCAAGAGGTTCGCGTTAGCCAGGCGATCATCGCCAACGCGCGGCAGGTCATCCTGGCCGCCGACTCGAGCAAGTTCGGCCGCAATGCCATGGTTCGCCTGGGCCCGATCAGCCTGATCGATTGCCTGGTCACCGACCAGCCCCCCGTCCCCGCCCTGCTGCAATTGCTACAACAGCACAAGATCCGTCTCGACATCGTCTGACCCTGTGGCAGCGGCGCAAGCCGCGCCCTTCCCCCGCCCGTTCGCCCACGAACCCCACCCGGCAAGGGTCGCGTTCGGTTGCACGCACCTCTGATGTTCACATTTCTTCGCTTTCGCCTGCGACGATCAACAAATTCAATCATCTTCGACTGGCTAACCCCTACGTATTGGGCTAGTATTTTCGAAATTGAACATTGATGTTCGAATTCAAAGCACTCATTCGAACGCTCCTTGATAAACGCAGGAGGCTGCCATGCCCCATTCGACCTTGCCCCGCCAACCGTTGGCTGAAATCTACGACGTCGCCGTGATCGGTGGTGGTATCAATGGTGTGGGGATCGCCGCCGACGCTGCCGGGCGTGGGCTCTCCGTCTTTCTCTGCGAGAAGGACGACCTTGCCAGCCACACCTCGTCGGCCAGCAGCAAGCTGATCCACGGTGGCCTGCGTTATCTGGAACACCATGAATTCCGCCTAGTGCGCGAAGCGCTGGCCGAACGCGAAGTGCTGCTGGCCAAGGCCCCGCACATCGTCAAGCCGATGCGTTTCGTGTTGCCGCACCGGCCTCATCTGCGTCCTGCATGGATGATCCGCGCCGGCCTGTTCCTCTACGACAACCTGGGCAAGCGAGAAAAACTGCCCGGCTCGCGCAGCCTGCGTTTCGGTGCCGACAGTGCACTCAAGCCAGAAATCACCCGTGGCTTCGAATACTCCGACTGCTGGGTGGACGACGCCCGTCTGGTGGTATTGAACGCCATGGCCGCGCGGGAAAAAGGCGCACACATCCACACCCGCACCCGCTGCATCGATGCGAAGCGTGTGGACGGTGTATGGCAAGTCAATCTGCAGCGCGAAGACGGCAGCACCTTCACGTTGAAGGCTCGCGCCCTGGTCAACGCAGCAGGCCCTTGGGTGGCGAAGTTCATCCGCGACGACCTGCAACTGCAATCCCCGTACGGCATCCGCCTGATCCAGGGCAGCCACCTGATCGTGCCACGTCTGTACGAAGGCGAGCAGGCGCATATCCTGCAGAACGAAGACCAGCGGATCGTCTTCACCATTCCGTACCTGGACCGCTTCACCATCCTGGGCACCACCGACCGCGAGTACACCGGCGATCCGTCCAAGGTGGAAATCACCGACGCTGAAACCGACTACATCCTCAAGGTGGTCAACGCCCACTTCAAGAAGCAGGTCAGCCGCAGCGACATCGTGCGCACCTATTCCGGTGTTCGCCCGCTGTGCAACGACGAGTCGGACAATCCATCGGCCATTACCCGCGACTACACCCTGTCGCTCAGCGGCGGTCAGGGTGAAGCGCCGATCCTGTCGGTGTTCGGCGGCAAGCTGACCACCTATCGCAAACTGGCGGAGTCGGCCATGGCGCAGCTCAAGCCATTTTTCACGCAGATGCGCGGCAGCTGGACGGCGACCAGTGCCCTGCCTGGCGGCGAAGACATGACCACGCCCCAGGCACTGGCTCAGGCCATGCGCGCCAAGGCACCTTGGCTGCCAAGCGGGCTGGCTGAACGCTGGGCCGTCAGCTACGGCAGCCGCAGTTGGAGCCTGATCGAAGGCGCACAGTCGCTGGCCGATCTGGGCGAAGAACTGGGTGCAGGCTTGTACAGCCGCGAAGTGGATTATCTGTACGAGCAGGAATGGGCCACACGCAGCGACGACGTCCTGTGGCGACGCAGCAAGCTGGGCCTGTTCGTCGACGAAGCGGCCATCGCACGGGTAGACGCCTACCTGGCCAAGATCGACGCCAGCCGCGCGAACACTCAGGCGGCTTGAACCACGCCAGCGATGCCTACAACGAAAAACGCCCCGTAAGGGGCGTTTTGCATGGCGCGAGGCGGGCCGAAAAGGCTCAGCGCCGTGGACGCTGTCGTGGTCGGTGGTTATCGACCGGGATGGGCACAGGCTGCGGCGGCGGTGGCACCAGCCCCAATGCGACAGCCAAATCATGGAGCCAGTTGTACAAGTTACCGTTCATATCGCCCCCCTTCAGGGAAAAACCCTAACGACGGTCATGGTCCGTCGCTTCTGTTCGATCATAGCGCTAAGCGACGTAGGATGCATGCACGCACTTGTGTCGAAAAGTCGCAGTCCTACTAATTGATCATGGACCCGGCGAGTAATTCATTACGTTATCCAGATTCGTAATCGGCGGCGCACCCACTGCTCGGCACTGACCAGGGTGATGCCCAGCAGCACGCAAACCGCCCCCAGAATGAAGTTCATGCTCAACGGCTCGCCCAGCAATACCACACCGAAGGTCACGCCGAACAAGGGCGTCATGAACGAGAACACGGCAAGGTTGGACGCCAGGTAGCGGCGCAGCAGCCAGAACCAGATCAGAAAGCTGGCAAAGGAGACCACAACGCCTTGGAACAACACGCTGGCGGTGCCAATGGGCGTGAAGGTGACATGGCTGAACTGGCCCGTGGCGAGGGCGATGATCAACAGTCCAACCACGCACACGATCAGTTGATAGAACAAGGTCAGGGCAACGGGCGCTTCGGACAGCCGTGAGGTGCGTACCACCACCGTGGTCGCCCCCCAGCAGAGCCCCGCCATCAAGCCCATGGCGTCCCCCAGCAGCATGCGCCGATCCAGATGCTCCCAGGAGATGCCTCCCGCGAAAGCAAAGGCGATACCGCTGAACGCCAGGGCAATGCCTAGCCATTGCAAAGGCCGCAGTCGCTCCCCTGGCAGCAGCGCATGCAGGCCGAGTGCGGTAAAGACCGGCGCGGTGTAAAGAAAGACCGACATGTGCGCCGCCGAGGTCAGCTTCAGTCCTTCGGCGATGAACAGGAACTCCAGACCGAACAGCGAGCCGGCGGCCAGCCCGGCACGCCAGGTATAGGGCACATGCCCCCAACCACCGCGCCAACAGAGCAGCATCGCCACCAGCACCGCGGAAATACCCGAGCGCATGGCCGCCTGCATCACCGGAGCGATATCCGCAGCAGCCCATTTGATGGTGACCTGCTGGATCCCCCAGATCAGGCACAGCCCCAGCATGACCTTGAGGGCGAAGCCATCGGTCTGACGACGTTCCGCGCTCATGGGACAAATGACCTCGGCATCACAGTGCTCTCCCGCAAGGAAAACACCAGTGTATCAAGCCATACAACCCAAGGCTTTCAATGGTACCGAGCATTCCGAAAGATGACCGCTACGGCACGGATTCATGTGGGAGCGGGGCGGGCGGCGAGCCCTCTGCCCGCGAAGCAGGCGCCGCGAAGTTTCAGGCAGACCGCCCTACCGAATTATCCGCCCCAATTCAAACAATCTGCGGCTTACTGGCCACTTCATCAAAAGTCGCCGGGTCCAGCGCATCATCCTGATCATCGAGCACTTCGAGCCCGTGGTCATTATCCGGAATACTGCTATCTATCAGGCTCAACAGGCTGGACCCGCGCAAGGTCAGCTGGAAATTGCGCCCCGTGCCGCCCTCACTGTCCGGACGCTGCTCGATGAAGCCCCGCTCCAGCAACAGCGCTTGATAATCGCTCGCTTGAGTCGCCAACTGATCGACAGCGGCCGACGTATCACCCAGCGCGGTAGTCGCCTCGGCGTGGTCCTGAGCGTAGATATCTGGGGTGAAATCCTGATGGGCGCCGTTCTGCACTTCGTGCAACAGACGCTCGATCAATTGCCAGTTGTAAGTGGTCATCCGGAAGAACCTCCAACACATGAGTGAAAGGGCTTGCCAGGCATGGGACCGGGTGGGTGCGGGGGAGTTGCGGGAAGACGGCTTTGCGGGGTGTTTTGGCAGGTCTGGCCTCCGGAGGGAAGCAGACCTGCCCTACGCAGGTTACTCGCTGACGGCAGGCTTGCGGCGCTTGAGCGGCGCCAGGCCGTCCTGGCTCACCAAAGCCGGGGTATCGGCCTTGGGACGGTTGACGCTCTTGCGCTTGGTCGGGCCCTTGGCGACGCTTTTCTTGTCGCCCTTCTTGTCCTTGTCGGTCTTTTTCTTCTTCACGCCGACCGCCTTGCCCGACGCCTTGACCTTCTTCGGTCCGCCGTAGGTACCCTTCACTTCCTTGATCACGCGACGCTCGAAGGTCTGCTTGAGGTAGCGCTCGATGCTGGACATCAGGTTCCAGTCACCGTGGCAGATCAGGGAAATCGCCAGGCCTTCGTTGCCGGCACGGCCGGTGCGCCCGATGCGGTGCACGTAGTCATCGCCGCTGCGCGGCATGTCGAAGTTGACCACCAGGTCCAGACCGTCCACGTCCAGACCACGGGCCGCGACGTCGGTGGCCACGAGGATCTTCACGCCACCCTGCTTGAGGCGGTCGATGGCCAGCTTGCGGTCTTTCTGGTCCTTGTCGCCGTGCAGGACGAAAGCCTTGTATTCCTGTGCCACCAGACGCCCGTAGATACGATCGGCCATGGCCCGGGTGTTGGTGAAGATGATCGCCTTCTGGTACGTCTCGTTGGCCAGCAGCCAGTTGAGGATCTGCTCCTTGTGGACGTTGTGGTCGGCCGTGACGATCTGTTGGCGAGTGCCCTCGGCCAGCTGGCTGACGTTGTTGATCAGCAGGTGCTCGGGGTCCCTGAGCACCTTGCCGATCATCTCGCGCAGACCGGCGCCGCCGGTGGTCGCCGAGAACAGCAGAGTCTGTTCACGCTGGGCACACTCCTGGCTCAGGCGCGTCACGTCTTCGGAGAAGCCCATGTCGAGCATGCGGTCGGCTTCATCGAGCACCAGCACCTCGACGTTCTTGAGGTCCAGGTTGCCAGCGTTCAACTGCTCCAGCAGACGGCCCGGCGTACCGATGAGGATGTCCGGCACCTTGCGCAGCATGGCGGCCTGCACCTTGAAGTCTTCACCACCGGTGATCAGGCCGGCCTTGATGAAGGTGAACTGGCTGAAGCGCTCCACTTCCTTCAAGGTCTGCTGCGCCAGCTCGCGGGTCGGCAACAGGATCACGGCACGGATGTCGACGCGGACCTTGGCCGGCCCCATCAAGCGGTTGAGGATCGGCAGCACGAATGCCGCGGTCTTGCCGCTGCCGGTTTGCGCCGTCACCCGCAGGTCGCGCCCTTGCAAGGCCAAAGGAATGGCCGCTACCTGCACCGGCGTCGGCTCGACAAATTTCAGCTCGGCGACGGCTTTGAGCAGGCGTTCATGCAGGGCGAATTGGGAAAACACGGGTGTTACCTCGACGGAGTACATAAATTCGACTGCATAGGGTACCGGTTTGCGGACGATTAGCCGAATTTCTTTACCCGTAACTCGGTAAATTGCGTGCAAATCTTTCCAGGCGTGGCGATTGCCCTGCGCAATGGGCTTTAATCCCCGCCCCCTTTTCAACTCGGGAGCTGCACGCCCACCCATGAATATCGAATCGCTCTGGCAACAAACCGTCACCTTCGTCACGGGCCTCGACGACCAGCCGATCCTGCAAGCCGGTGTGTCACTGTTCCTGCTGCTGATCGCCGCCTTCACCCTGGGCCGCCTGGCACGCTTTCTCATCCTGCACGCGGTCAAGCTGCTCAGCCGCCGACCTTCGCTGCACTGGCTCACCGACTTCCTGCACAACAAGGTCTTCCACCGCCTGGCGCAAATGACGCCGTCGCTGGTGGTGCAGTTCAGCCTCGGCCTGATCCCGGTGCTGAGCGACAACAGCAAGCACGTCATCGGCAACATCGCGCTGGGCTTCACCATCCTGTTCATGGTGCTGGCGCTGGGCGCCCTGCTCAATGCCCTGCTCGACATCTACGCCCGCACCGAACACGCCCGCACCCGCTCGATCAAGGGCTACGTGCAACTGGCGAAGATGATCCTGTACATCTTCGGCGCGATCATTATCGTCGCCACCTTGATCGACCGCTCGCCGTTACTGCTGCTGTCCGGCCTGGGTGCCATGTCGGCGGTCATCCTGCTGGTCTACAAAGACACCCTGCTGTCGTTCGTCGCCAGCGTGCAATTGACCAGCAACGACATGCTGCGCGTCGGCGACTGGATCGAAATGCCCCAGGTGGGCGCCGACGGCGACGTCGTCGACATCACCCTGCACACGGTGAAGATCCAGAACTTCGACAAGACCATCGTCTCCATCCCCACCTGGCGCTTGATGAGCGAGTCGTTCAAGAACTGGCGCGGCATGCAGCAGTCCGGCGGCCGTCGCATCAAGCGGGCGCTGAACATCGATGCCAGCGGCGTGCGTTTTCTCGACGAACAGGAACAGCTACGCCTGACCCAGGTGCATCTGCTCAGCGGCTACGTCAGCAGCAAGCAGGCCGAACTCAAGGCCTGGAACGCAGCCCAGGGCGAAGTGGCTGAACTGTCCGCCAACCAGCGCCGCATGACCAACCTGGGCACCTTCCGCGCCTACGCCCTCGCGTACCTCAATGCCCACCCCGACATCCAGCCGAACATGACCTGCATGGTCCGGCAGATGGAAGCCACCGCCGAAGGCGTACCAGTGGAAATCTACTGCTTCACCCGCACCACGGCCTGGGCCGAGTACGAGCGGATTCAGGGGGATATCTTCGATTACCTGCTGGCCGTGCTGCCGGAGTTCGGGTTGAGCGTGTACCAGAAGCCCAGCGGCGCAGATCTGCGCGGTGGGTTGGTAGCGGTGACTGGCCCGCATTGAAAGCAATGCCTTTCGTAGGAGCGGTCCGTGGCCGCGAACCAGGCGCTGCGGTGTACTAGGCACTACGCAGTGCGCCCTTCGCGGCCGATGACCGCTCCTACGGCATGCCGCAGCCTCGGTGGAAACGAACCAGACTCACCCCTCCGACTTCGCCTTCTCCTCCCGTTCCGCAGCCGAATGCTGGGTCTCTGCTTCCTTGTCACCGTCCGTCATCCACGGCTTGGCGCTTTGCTGTGCCTTGTCGATCGTCTCGTTGATCTGCTTGGCGGATTCGCTGAAGGTGTCGCGCGCAGCTTCGACCAGTTGTGCCTTGGACGTTTCGATGACTTTGTTCGCAGCATTCTCGGCCGCGTCACAGCCGGCAAGAAGTACGGTCAACGCGACCACGGCCGAGTAAGCGATCAGTCTGGACGACATGGAAACCTCTGCAAAAGATGGGGATGCGCCAGATCATACCGTTACCATTTTTTGCCGAAGGCAGGATTCTGAATCAAGGTGTGTCTTGGTAGAGCTCGCCTGTCGAGCCGGTATTTTGCTGTACAGGTGACGGGGCGGAGGGCCTCGCACGCAGAGGGCTCGCCGCCCGCCTCGCTCCCACAGGATTGCGCACACCCTCACTTTTGTTTCATCCAGAAAAACTGAACGATGACTTTCTACGCGCCCTCCATTTTCAGGACTACCCGATGCTGTGCAGCACCGTACAGCCCCGAGCAAGCTTAGAGGACACTGCCTTATGACTACCGAAAACCAGTACAGCATGCAGAACCCGCTCACCCAATACCCGACCCCGGAATTCCCCAAGCAGCCGCAAACGGCGCCCGGGACCGTGCATAAAATGCAGCCGGCGGCGGATCATGGGGAAACCAGTTACAAGGGGTTTGGCCGGATGGTCGGGCGCAAGGCGCTGATTACCGGGGCTGACTCTGGCATTGGCCGTGCAGCAGCCATCGCCTATGCTCGCGAGGGTGCCGACATCGTCCTCAACTATCTGCCCGAGGAAGAAGCTGATGCCCGGGAAGTGGTCGCGTTGATCGAGGCCGAAGGGCGCAAGGCGATTGCCGTGCCAGGCGACTTGAAGGATGAAGCGTTCTGCAATTCTCTGGTCGAGCAGGCGGTCAAGGCGCTCGGCGGGCTCGACGTGCTGGTCAACGTCGCTGGCAAGCAGACCGCCCAGAAGGACATCGCCGAACTCACCACCGAGCAGTTCGACGCGACGTTCAAGACCAACGTTTACGCGATGTTCTGGCTGTGCAAGGCGGCGCTGCCGCACCTGCCAGCGGGTGCAACCATCATCAATACGGCGTCGATCCAGGCCTATCAGCCGTCGGAAACGTTGCTCGACTACGCGCCCACCAAATCGTCGATCGTGGCGTTCACCAAAGCCCTGGCCAAGCAGGTCATCGGCAAGGGTATCCGGGTCAATGCCGTGGCACCGGGGCCGTTCTGGACACCTCTGCAGCCCAGCGGTGGCCAACCCCAGGAGAAGATCCCCGAGTTCGGTTCGGAAACACCCATGGGTCGTCCAGGGCAGCCAGCCGAGTGCGCGCCGATCTACGTGCTGCTGGCCACTCAGGAATCGAGCTACATCACCGGCGAAGTGTTCGGTGTCACCGGCGGCAACCCACTGCCCTGAGCCTTGCTGGAACGGGCGTCGCCTACGGCACGCCCGCCCTCCTCTTTCAGTACGCCATGGACAGACTCAGGGTCACCTGAGGCACGACGCTGTCGGTCTCTCCGTCCGGGCCGCTGAGTTCGCGCAGGGTGCCGTCGCGGTAGATGGCCAAGGCCTCGGCGCGCGCGCTCCAGCGGGTTTCGCTCCATTGGAAGGGTTGCTCGAGCGCCAGTCCGGTACGGGCATACAGGCGATCACCTGAATCGGGACCGTAGAAACCGTTCCAGCCGACTCCGAGGGCACTGGGGAAACTCAAGCGCAGGCCTGCATCGCTCAAGTTCATGCCGGGCTCCAGGGTGCCTTGGGTGTAGAGGCCGCTGTCACCCTGAGTGCGGCTGGTGATGGCCAGTCCCGGTCGCCACGCGCCGAACCCGGCGTCAGCCTGATAGGCCAGGGTGAAACTTGCCTCCTGTGTGGTGGCGGCGACATCGTTGGGGCTGGTCTTGACGGTATAGACGAAGCCCAGTCGCAGCCCCTCGCTGGGCGAAACCACCAGACCGAGCAGGTTGTTGCTCTCGTACCAACGGCGTGGGCTCACCGTCTCGTCGCTCGACGCGCTGTGGAAACCGTTGCTGGTGCTGAACACCAGCCAGGCATCGGCGCTACCGTCGGCGGCCTGGTGCAGGTCCAGGGCGAAGCCGGCCTGGGCATGCAACGGAATCCGATCGAGGCTGGCGGCGTCATCGTCGTAATTGCCTCGCGCGAAATCACCATTGCGGGCATCGATGCTCAATTGCGGGTGAAAGCGGCCGGAGGCCTCGCTGATCTCGACACTGCCCAATGCGGCATCTTCGGTTTCGATGGAAGGCACGCTGCGCGGCGCAGCCAGGCAGGGTTGCATGACCGCTGCCAGCGCAGCGGCGAGCAGAGGAAGGCGAGGTACGGTGGGCATGCGCGAAGGCTCTGTGAGGAAGGTCGCTCTGTAGACTCTGCACGGTTGGGAAAGTACCGCCGAACAACGCTCATCCCTCACTCTTTTCGATACTCCGCCCCTCCGTCTGTCCGGTCGCCGATGGGCCTCATTCAGATTTGCCGTTCGTCGCCGATAGTTAGAAAACACTCAAAAGAATATGCCCAAAGTTCACGCTGCACGTCTTGTCTTTTTCTGCCGACCAACACTTACAACACCAGCGGAATAGTCCATGAACATCAAGCAAAAACTCACCTGGGGCTTTGCGGTCATCGCCTGCCTCCCCGTCATCGTGGTGGCCGTGCTCGTCGTCTTCAACCTGCGCGAGGCGGCCAGGGCCGACTTCGTCGACAGCAGCGGCCGTGAGATCCGGCAGATCGACAATGGCATCAAACAGTTCTTCGACGGCATCAGCCAGAACGTCGAGTACATCGCCAAGGATCCTCGTATCGTCGCTGCCAGGGATCTGAAGAACTACACGGGCGCCGATGCAGCGCAGGTGCCTCTGACCGAGAGCAATCGGCGCCTGCTGGACATCTTCGACGGCTTCGCCAAGACCCATCCGAGCACGGCTTACCTGTCGCTGGGCTTGAGCGACGGTGGTTACGCCAGCTGGCCCGATGACCCCAAGATCGCCAATTACGACCCGCGCCAACGGCCCTGGTACAAGGCTGCGATGGCCGCTCCGGGAACCACGGTGCGCACGGGCGCCTACTATTGGGCACCGGACGATGTGTCGTTGATCGGCACGGTGCGCAGTGTCACCGACGCCGCAGGCCAGGTGGTCGGCGTGGTCGGCCTGGATGTGTCGCTCAAGCAGATGACCGAACTGGTGAAGAACATCAAGCTGGGCAACAGCGGCTACCTGATGCTGATCGAAGCCAATGGCAACGTGCTGGTGGATGCCAGCGATGCGAAGCACAATTTCAAACCGCTGGCCGACCTGGGTGGCAACTACGCCGAGTTGGCCAGGCATGGCGATGGTTCGACTCAGATCGAGATCGACGGCAAGCTCTACATGGCCAACATCGTCAGCTCGGCCGGGCTGGGCTGGCGGTTCATCGGCCTGATCGAGCGCGAAGAAGTGATGGCCCAGGCTTCGAACCTGACCTGGCTGATCGCGGCCATCGCGGCAGTGCTGGCCGTGGTGTTCGCCTTGGTTGGCGCCAGCTTCGCCGGTGTCATCGTGCGTCCGATCCGTGGCGTCGCCAACGGTCTGCAGGAGATCGCCGAGGGCGAAGGCGACCTGACGCGTCAGCTCAAGGTCCAGGGCAAGGATGAAACGGCGGCGCTGGCGGGCTGGTTCAACCAGTTCGTGGGGATGATCGCTCAATTGGTGCAACGCATCGGCACCGCGTCTTCCGATCTGCAAGTGGCCGCTGCCGACACCCAGGAGGTGGCTCGCAACATGGACGAAGTTGCCGGTCGCCAGCGCGAAGCGGTGGAACTGGTCAGCACCGCGTTCAACGAAATGGTCGCCACCGCCAACGAAGTGGCCCGTTCCTGCGGGCAGGCGGCCACCAGTGCGGACAACGGTTATCAGCAAGTCCACGACGGCCAGCAGCGCATTGGCGAGGCGACCACCAGCGTGCTCAGACTGAGTTCCGAGCTGCAGCAATCGACCGAAACCATGCAGCTGCTGCAGCAGGACAGCAAGAACATCAACAGCATTCTGGACACCATTCGTTCGATCGCCGAACAGACCAACCTGCTGGCCCTGAATGCGGCCATCGAAGCGGCTCGGGCCGGTGATCAGGGTCGCGGTTTTGCGGTGGTCGCCGATGAGGTACGGGCCCTGGCTCGGCGTACGGCCGACTCGACCGGCGAGATCGATGGGCTGCTAGGCAACCTTGCCCGCCGCACCGAGGTGATCACTCAGCAGATGCAGGGCAGCCTGCAGGTGTCCCAGGACAGCGTCGAATGCATCCAGTCGGCGCGGGACAGCTTCGACAAGATACGCACGTCGGTCGATTCGATACGCGACCAGAACAACCAGATCGCCACGGCCGCCGAAGAGCAGCATCAGGTGGCCGAAGAGATCAACCGGCACATCGCGCAGATTCATGCCGATGCTCAGTTGGTCGAGGAGTATGCGCACACGGCGCAGTCGGGATCGGGGCGTCTGACGGACATTTCCGGGAACCTGCGGGGCCTGGTCGGGCGCTTCAAGGTGTGACGCCGAAAATCCGCGGCGCCTTCTTCGCGGGCAGAGCCCGCTCCCACAATTTGTTGGTGCTCCACAGGTTAGCAGCACCCCGCAATGGGGCAGGCGAGCACCGCTCCACTGTGGGAGCGGGGGCAGCCCCCCACCG
>NZ_JASCPM010000064.1:0-18764 GCF_029960215.1 Pseudomonas sp. PS01301
GACGCGACTTGCGCCGCTGCTACAGGGATCGCGGTGTCGGTGGGTAGGCGGTGTGTCTGTAGCAGCGGCGCGAGCCGCGTCGGCGGGCAACGCAGGGTGTCTGGATGAACGCGGTGAGGCCGGACGCGACTTGCGCCGCTGCTACCGGGATCGCGGTGTCGGTGGGTACGGCGGTGTGTCTGTAGCAGCGGCGCGAGCCGCGTCGGCGGTGGATGCAGCAAAGTGGCGGCGTGCATGGTCTGAACCCGCAAGGAGTTTTTTGCCATGCCCTCACGCCATACCGACATCGAATTGTTCTATAAGCCGCCCTTCGACTGGCAGCGTCTGCTCAGGTTTTACGGCGGTCGCTCCAGTGCGTTGGTCGAGACGGTCATCGACGGCGTGTATCTACGCACCGTCGAATGGCAGGGCGACGAAGGCTTGCTCAGTGTCCGGCAGGACGCGAGCCGTGACTGCCTGATCGCGCGAGTCGATGGGCCGGCCAGCGTTCACCTGCCTGCCTTGGTGCCGCGTCTGCGGCGCATGTTCGATCTGGATCTGGACCCGCAGCAGCTGCATGCCGCACTCGACGGCGATCCCTGGCTGGGCCGCCTGCTGCTGCAGACGCCGGGCTTGCGCGTGCCTGGCACCTGGTCGACCTTCGAACTCATCGTGCGCACCATCGTCGGCCAGCAGGTCAGCGTCAAAGCGGCGACGACCATTGCCGGTCGCCTGGCCGAGCGCGCCGGGCGGGCCGTGGCGCATCCCCAGCACGCACAGGTGGCGTGGCATTTTCCGACCCCGGCCGCCCTGGCCGACGTCAATTTCGAGCGGATCGGCATGCCCAGCAAGCGGGTGGCGGCGTTGCAGAACTTTGCGGCGGCGGTGGCCAACGATCAGCTGCAGATCGAAGCCTTCGTCGATGAACACACCCGTGCCGACCTGACACACCTGCGCAAGGGCCTGCTGGCGCTGCCGGGGATCGGTCCGTGGACGGTCGAATACGTGGCCATGCGGGCCTGGCGCGACCGCGACGCCTGGCCAGGCAGCGACCTGGTGATCATGCAGGAGATCACCCGCGAGCATCCGGAGCTGCTGAAGCTGGGGCACCAACGGCTGCGCAGCGAAGACTGGCGGCCGTGGCGCGCCTACGCCGTCATGTACATCTGGAACGAGCTGATGGACCGCACCGACGGCCAGCGCGGTGGCTGAAAACGTGGCGCCACAGACGCCACGTTTTCAGCCAGACGCTCAGCGCTGCAGCGGTGGCGTGCGCGGCGGGATCACCCGGCGTTGACCGGTGGCCTCGAAGGCCGCGGCCAGGCGCAACAGCTGCGTGTCGTCATAGGCGCGACCGGCAAAGGTCAGCCCCACCGGCATGCCGATGTCGGCCATCAGGCCCATGGGCACAGTAACGGT
The DNA here is from genome assembly GCF_029960215.1 of Pseudomonas sp. PS01301. Taxonomy (NCBI): domain Bacteria; kingdom Pseudomonadati; phylum Pseudomonadota; class Gammaproteobacteria; order Pseudomonadales; family Pseudomonadaceae; genus Pseudomonas; species Pseudomonas sp. PS01301. The sequence goes on from NZ_JASCPM010000064.1 coordinate 1,399, forward strand.
CGGCACGCCCAGGTGACGGATCGCCAGATTGCCGTTGGCCACCCATACCCCGTTGCTCCAGGCGATGTCCGCTGCCGCCGGATCGACATCAGCCTTGGCTGGAGCCACGTCGGCGACGGTGGGAAACACCACCGCATCCAGCTTCAGGGCCTGCATCCAGTCTTCCAGGTCGATCTTGCGGGTGTGCTCCAACGCGCGCAGACCGTCGGCCAGGGTGTCGATCTGGTCCCAGGGCGTAATGCCCCGCTCCGCCATCTTCACGTATTCGTCCATGCCGGCGGCCAGGTCGCCCTCGCGATTGGGCAGCGTGCCGGGGTCATGGGGGAAGATCAGCGGGCCGTCGACATCCACCAGCCGATTCAGCGCCGGATCACCGTTGGCGCGCAGAAAGTCGTCGAAGGCCCAGGCGGTGAGGTCCCACAATTCATGATGCAGGAACGCCGGGTCGACGATGCCGCGGTTGAACACGGTCGGCGCACCCGGTCGATCGCCTTCGCAGTTGGAGACCAGCGGGAAGTCCACTTCGACCACCTCGGCACCTGCCGCTTCAAGGGCATGGCGGGCCTGCTGCCAGAGGTCGATCACCGAAGCACGGGTGTGAATGCGCTGCCCGGTTGGGCCGCCAATGCCCGGCTGCTCGGCCGTGCCGGCCAGCGGGTCGGCATTGATGTACATGCGCGGCACACCGAAACGCTTGCCCGCCAGCGCCGCGGGCGATACGGCCAATTGCACATAGGACGCCGGGCGCACGCTGGCCACCTTGGGTATCGGCACCCAGGGTTGCAGGCGCCACAGGTCGCCACGGGTGTCGGGGTCGTCGGCGACCACCACATCGAGGATTTCCAGCAGATCGGCCATGGTCCGCGCAAAGGGCACGACCACGTCCATGGTCGGCGTCAGCGGCCAGTTGCCGCGCACCGAGATGATCCCGCGCGAGGGCGTATAGGCACACAGGCCGTTGTTGGACGCCGGGCCGCGTCCGCTCGACCAGGTTTCTTCGGCCAGCCCGAACGCGGCGAAGCTGGCTGCGGTCGCGGTGCCAGCACCATTGGACGAGCCGGAAGCAAACGGCGCGGTGAGGAACTCGGCGTTGTACGGGCTTTCGGCACGGCCGTAGACGCCGCGCTGCATGCCGCCGTTGGCCATGGGCGGCATGTTGGTCTTGCCCAGGCAGATCGCTCCGGCAGCGCGCAGGCGCTCGACGGTGAACGCGTCGCGCTGGGCGACCAGCCCGGCAAAGGCCGGACTGCCGGAGGCCGCAGTCAGACCCTTGACCAGGTAGCTGTCCTTGGCCGTGTAGGGAATGCCATCGAGCGGGCCCAGGGTCTGGCCGCTCGCGCGCCGTGCATCGGCCGCCTCGGCTTCGGCCAGGGCCGAGGGATTGGGCACCACCACGGCGTTCAGCGCGGTGGCCGTGTCGGCGCCGTCATAGGCCGCGATGCGCTCCAGGTAGGCCTGGACCAGTTCGACCGCCGTGGTCTGCCCGCTCTCCAGAGCCGCGCGCAGTTGGGCAATGGAAACCTCGGTGACTTCGATCATGCTGCTCTCCTGCACGATCAGCCCTTGGCGGCCATGGCGGTGACTTCGACACGCATGCCGGAGGCGGCCAGCGCAGTGATACCCACGGCGGCACGCACCGGCCAGGGCTTGGCGAAGAAGCGCTGGTAGACCTCGTTGAAGGCCGGGCGGTCAGCCATGTCGGTCAGGTAGATGGTCAGGTGCAGGACGCGATCCAGCGAGCTGCCCGCCGCTTCCAGCGCCACTTTGAGCGCCTGCAGCGTGCATTCGCTCTGGGCGGTGATGCTGCCCAGTTCCAGGCTGCCGTCGGCGCGGGTCGGAATCTGAGTGGTCACCAGCAGGCCGCCGAAGCCTGCGACGTCCGAGGAAATCGACTCCGGGTCAGGGTCCGGCACAAAGGTGATGTCTGAATGGGCCATGGGAAGCTCCTGAGGTCAATGATGGGCAATGGCGGGCATGTTACAGCCCAGCCATTGCAAATTGAAACGGCGAGCCCGTCAGCCCACCAGGTGCAGGAAGTGCATGTGCCGCTCGTAGTGATCGAGGATGTCGCCGATCACCTCGTCGCGCGACCAGCCCATGACGTCGTGGTCCTGGCCCCCTTCGCGCAGGTGCACTTCGGCGCGGAAATACTTGCGCTCCTCGCCGGTGGGTCCGCTCATGACGAAGCTTGGGGTGGCGTAGGCATGGGGCCGGATTTCATAGATGAAGGCATCGTCGGTCGGGCCGACACTCAGGCGCACACCGCCCTCCTCGCCGTCTTCCACGGTGCAATCGTAACCTTGCAGGCGCCATTCCTCGGCGACGCTGAGGCAGGCCGGACGGGCCACTTCCTCGATGAAGCGCACCACGTGGGCGCGGCGCGGGAACATGGCCAGGGTGCGCAGACGACGCTGCCAGTTGCCGCCGGCCCGTGGCGTGCTCGGGGAAATCGCCAGGGCCTGATGGCGCAGGCCGCGCTTGGTGGCGTCCAGCTTGAGCGCCTTGAGCAGGCCGCGCATGCTCAGCAACAGCGCCAGGGTGAACGGCAGCGCACTGGCGATGGTCGCCGTTTGCAACGCCTTGAGGCCGTCGGCCAGCAATAGCGCGATGGCCACCAGACCCATGCTCGAGGCCCAGAAGATGCGCTGGCGCACCGGGGTGTTTTCCGACCCACCAGAGGCGAGCATGTCCACCACCATCGCGCCGGAGTCGGCCGAGGTGACGAAGAACACCACCACCATGATGATCGCCAGGGCGCTGATCACGCCGGAGAACGGGAAGTGCTGGAGAAACGCGAACAGCGCCAGCGACGTATCCTTGTCCACGGCCATGCCCAGGTCGGTCATGCCCTGCTCGAGAATCATGTGGATCGCGGTGTTACCGAACACGGTCATCCACAGCAGGGTGAACGCGGTGGGCACCAGCAGCACCCCGGTGACGAATTCGCGGATGGTACGACCGCGCGAGATGCGCGCGATGAACAGCCCCACGAACGGTGACCAGGCCAGCCACCAGCCCCAGTAGAACAGGGTCCAGCCGCCGATCCAGTCGGTGGGCTGGTAGGCATTGAGGTTGAGGGTGCGGCTGACGATCTCGCTGAGGTAGCCACCGGTGTTCTGCACGAACGTCTGCAGGATCAACACGGTGGGGCCGAGGATCATGACCATCGCCATGAGTAGGACCGCCAAGCCCAGGTTCAGCTCGGACAGCCGACGGATGCCCTTGTCCAGCCCGGACACCACCGACAGCGTGGCCAACGCGGTGGTGCCGATGATCAGGGCGATCTGGATCGGGATCGATACCGGAATGCCGAACAGCGCGTTGAGACCGGTGTTGATCTGCGCCACACCGAAGCCCAGCGAAGTGGCCACCCCGAGAACCGTGCCGATGATGGCGAAAATGTCCACGGCATGCCCGATGGGGCCATAGATGCGCTCGCCGATCAGCGGATAGAGGGCCGAACGCAGGGTCAGCGGCAGGCCGTGGCGGAAGCTGAAATAGGCCAGGATCAAGGCGACGATGGCGTAGATGGCCCAGGCGTGCAGGCCCCAATGGAAGAAGGTGATGCGCATCGCCTCACCCGCGGCGGCAACGGTGTCGCCCTCGCCGTAGGGCGGATTGAGGAAGTGCATGACCGGCTCGGCGACGCCGAAGAACATCAGACCGATGCCCATGCCCGCCGAGAACAGCATGGCGAACCAGGTCATGCTGCTGTAGTCGGGCGTGCTGTGGTCCGGGCCCAGCTTGATGTCACCGTAGCGGCTGACGCCCAGGAACACCACGGTGCCCAGGATCACCGCCACGGCGAGAATGTAGAACCAGCTGACGTTGGTGAAGATCCAATCCTGCACATGGGCGAACAGGGTTTGCGCCTGTTGGGGCATCAGGCTGGCGAACAGCACCAGCAAGAGCAGCAGGATGGCCGATATCCAGAAGACCGGCGGATTGAGTGTCGAGGCCTCGACGGGGTCTGACTTCACAGTCATTGAAAAGCTCCTGATGGGACGGTGCAGCAGTGGGTGTGTGGCTAGCTGTGACCGCACTGCGCGGCTGGGGTTTACCAACACGCTTCGTCCAGTTCGCCTTTGATGGACCGATTATGTGGCTGGATGTATTTGCTCACATATTCGCGCGGCGAGGCCGGCACGATTGCCGGTGGCGCTCTGTCTATCAGTGACGCTGCAACCTGTTCTTCGATCATCAACCGCTCGACCACCAACCGGAGGATCCATGGCATTCGTCGACACTTATGTGAAAGAGATCATCGCGCTGGAGGTGGCGCTCTTTCATGCGCGGGCTCGTCTGGAAAGCGTGGCGGATGCCGAAGCACTGCACGACCTGCGTATCGCCGTGCGGCGCATCCGCAGCCTGCTGATCCCGGTGCGGGCGGAACCGGCCATGGGCCCGCTGCTGGCGGCGGCCAAGGCCGTGGGGCAACTCACGACCCCTACCCGCGACCTGGAAGTGATGGCCCAGGAACTGGAGAAACGTGGCATGGACGGTGCCGCCGCCAGCCGCCGGGCACGCCTGGAACTGGAGCACCAACTGATCGCCGAGCATGCCACCCTGCAGGCCTTGTTCACGGCGCTGGACGGATGGCCCGCCGCATTCCGCGCCAGTGAGCCGGGCCTGGATTCCAGACACTTCGAAAAGGGGGTGGTGAAGACCCTGAACAAGCACGTCGACAAGCTGCGCCGCGCGCTCAAGGATGCCAAATTCGATCGGCACGAACTGCGCATCCTGGTCAAACGCACGCGCTACCTGACCCAGGCCTTCGCCGACCTTTCTCCGCTGTCATCCAAGGCGGAAAAATCGCTCAAGGCCGTGCAGTCGGCGCTGGGCTCGTGGCATGACCACCATCAATGGTGCCTCAAGGCCAAGGTCGAAGCCGATCTGCAACCGCTGGCGCAGGTCTGGGCCGAAGACTCGGCCGCCGAACTCGAGCGGGCCGAGGCCGAGCTCGACACCCTGGCGCGCCTGCTGCCCAAGCGCAGCAAGCGCTGAGGGCAGCCACGCGGTGGCCGGACGGCGCGCGGGTCACGCCGCCTTGATGCGCGCCGTGACCTGCCCCAGTTCCGTCGACAGTTGATGCAGGTGGCCGCTGGCGCTCTGGGTGCGGTCGACGTTGGCCTGGTTGGTGGTCGCGATGGCGGTGATTTCGACCAGGTTCTGGGCGATGTCGTCGACCACCGCGTTCTGCTCTTCGGCGGCCGTTGCGATCTGCCGGTTCATGTCCCTGATCGCCTCGATCGACTGGGTGATGCGGGTCAGTGTCTGCCCTGCTTCCACCACCTGCTCGACACCCTGATCGCTGCGTTGCTGACCATTTTCGATGGCTTGCACCGCGTTCACTGCGCCGGTCTGCACGGTGTCGATGATCTGATGGATTTCCAGGGTCGAGGCCGCGGTACGCTGCGCCAGGGTGCGCACCTCGTCGGCGACCACGGCGAAACCGCGACCGGCATCCCCGGCGCGCGCCGCCTCGATGGCGGCATTGAGCGCCAGCAGGTTGGTCTGGTCGGCGATGCCACGGATCACCTCCAGCACCTTGCCGATCCGACCGCTGTCGTCGCGCAACTGACGAATCACGTCGCCGGTCAGGGCAATCTCGCCGCGCATGCGGGTGATGGTATGGATGGTGGCCTGCATGGACTGCTCACCGCTTTGCGCCTCGCGGTCGGCATCGGCGGCGGCGGTGGCCGCGCCGGCGGCATGGCGGGCGACTTCCTGCGCGGTGGCGGACATTTCCTGCATCGCCGTGGCCACCTGATCGGTGCGCTCGAACTGCTCGTTGGTGCCCTGCAGCATCACCGCAGCGATGGTGTTCAACTCGCCGCTGGCCTGGTCCAGATCGGCCGTGCTGCGTTGCAGGCGGGTGAAGGTATCGGCGAGAAAGTCGCGCAGGGTGTTCGCTGCCACGGCGAGATTGCCCAACTCGTCACGCCGCTGGCTGACCACGCGCTCGGCCAGATGGCCCTGGCTCAGGCGCGCCACGTAGTCGATCAGGTCGCGCACCGGCGTGACCAGGTTGCGGTTGACCAGCCACAGGCTCAGGGCGGTGATCAGCAGTCCGGACAACAGCATGATGCCGATGCCCCAGACGATCGCCTGGTGGCCCTGCTCGTTGATCAACCGCGACTGCTCATCGGCCAGCCCGCGCAGCTCGGTCACCAGAGCGTTCATCTGCTCGCTGGTGGCACGGTCGACGCCGGCCACGGCGCGGTCGCCGCTGGCGGCTTCGGCCCCGCTGGCCAGGAAGGCTTCGCGACCCTGACGATAGGCCTTGCCCAACGTAGCGTGTTCATCACGCAGGCGCTGGGCGTTCTGGCTGACGCTGGCGGGTACGCCGGGCAATTCGCTCAGGGCCTGCAAGGTGGCCGCCACCGCCCGCTCCTGCTCCTCGAACTGGGCCCAGTACTTGTCCGCGGCCTTGGGGTCCTTGCCACGCAGCAGCACATTCTTCCATTCCTGCACCTGGGTCTTGAACTGAACGTTGGCACGATCGACCAGTTCAGTGGCCCGCAGCGGTCCGGCCACCAGGTGTGTGTAGTCATCCAGGCTTCCTGCGAGGAATTTGAAGCTGCCCAGAGCAATCAGCAGCAGGATGAGCAACCCACCGGCCAACAAGGCCAGCACCTGGGCGCGCAGAGACGTTTTGAACATGACGAACCTCATGATTGGAAGCCCTTGCGAACGCGTGGGCAACCGTTATATCGGCAGGGCTCGGGCGTTGCTTGAGCGCGCCGGCCACGGGACGACGTCCGATGGCGAGTCTCGGGGCGCCCGATAATATTTCGACACGAACGCTTGTGAACTAACGGTTGGCAGCGGCGATCCTCTCTATGCGCAACAAGCGCGTCTGACCCGCCGGTGCATCCGTGCCGATGTTGTCCTTTGATGAGGGATTGTCGTGACCACTACTACCCAACTTGCCTATCGACACAGGCCAGGTCCGCTGCATGCGATCTTCCTGGCCGGTACCGTTCCGCTCTTTCTGGGCGGGCTACTGAGCGACATCGCCTACTACCAGAGCTACCAGATCCAGTGGAGCAACTTCGCCGCCTGGCTGATCGCCGGTGCCTTGGTGTTCTGTGGCCTGGCGCTGCTGTGCGCCCTCATCAACCTGGTCCGCGCGGAGCATAAGGGCGGTCGTCCAGTCGTGTACTTCCTGCTGTTGCTGGTGACGTGGGTACTGGGGCTGGTCAACGCCTTCGAACATGCCAAGGACGCCTGGGCAGTCATGCCTTCGGGGCTGATCCTGTCGGTGATCGTGACGGCACTGGCGCTGATCGCGGCCTGGGTCGGTTTGACCAATCTGCGTTCCGGAGGTGTTCGATGAACTATTCAGGCGCCTTGACGGCCATCAGCGTGGCCTTGTTGCTCGCCGGTTGCGGCAGCGAAGCCGACAGCACCCAGGCCCGCGGGCCCGATCCCAAATTGCCGGAAGCACAGCGCGGCCTGTTGCCGAGCATGAAGATCGCCGAGCCAGTGGCTTGGGGCGACAGCAAACCGACCGTGCCACAGGGCTATACCATCAGCGCGATTGCCACCGACCTGGCGATTCCGCGCCAGACCCTGGTCCTGCCCAACGGTGACATCCTGGTGGCCGAAGGTCGCGGCGGCAGCGCTGCCAAGCTCAAGCCCAAGGACGTGATCGCCAGCTACATCAAGGCCAAGGGCAATACCCAGGTCAAGGGCGGCAACCGCCTGACCCTGCTGCGTGACGCCGACGGCGATGGCACCTATGAGCTGAAGACCGTGTTCGCGGAAAATCTCAACGCGCCCTACGGCCTGGCCTATGCCGACGGCAAGTTGTACGTCGCCAACCAGGATGCCTTGGTGCGCTTCGACTACACCGACGGCCAGACCAAGGCTAGCGCGGCACCGACCAAGCTGGCCGACCTGCCCTCGGCGATCAACCACCACTGGACCAAGTCGCTGGCCATCAGTGACGACGGCCGCTATCTGTACGTGGGCATCGGTTCCAACAGCAACGTGACCGAACGAGGCATGGAAGTCGAGATCGACCGCGCCATGGTCTGGCAGATCGACGCCCAGACCGGCGCGCACAAGCCGTATGCAACGGGTATCCGCAACCCGACGGCGCTGACCATCCAACCGGGCACTGGCCAACTGTGGGCCGTGGTCAACGAACGTGACGAGCTGGGTCCGGACCTGGTGCCGGACTACTTGAGTTCGGTCCGTGAAGGGCAGTTCTATGGCTGGCCGTACAGCTACTGGGGCCAGAACGTCGATCCTCGCGCCCAGCCGCAGAACCCGGAAAAAGTCGCGGCGGCGGTCAAGCCCGATTACAGCCTTGGATCGCACGTCGCCGCATTGGGTGTGGACTTCTCGATCCCGGCCATGGGCGAGAAGTTTGCCCAAGGCGCGTTCGTGGGCGAGCACGGTAGCTGGAACCGCGACAACCCCGTGGGCTACAAGGTCATCTTCGTGCCGTTCGCCGGTGACAAACCCGCCGGTGAGCCGATAGATTTCGCCACGGGTTTCCGTGGTGACGATGGCAAGACCCGTGGCCGTCCGGTCGGTGTAACGGTCGATCCGCGCGGCGCGCTGATCATCGCCGATGACCTGGCCAGCACCATCTGGCGCGTCACACCCAGCCGTTGAGGCTGGCTTCGGGGCGCCCTTCCCCGAGGTGTTGTCCACCGGCGCGCGTTCAGCGCGCCGGTTGTTCATTGCCCCCCTGCTTCCCGATCAGCGACTCATCACCGTCAAGGCATCGACCAGGGCGTGCATGTCGGCGGGCGTCGTGTTGATCCCCGGTGTCACCCGAATGCAGGGCCCGCAGGCGGAGCCGTCACGGGCGACGGTGAAGATATCGAACTGGGCGAGGAGCTGGTCGATCTTGCCCTGCTGGTCCTGCACGTCGCGGAAACGGAACGAGGCGATGCAGCAGGACAGGCGCGGGTCTTCGGGCGTGAGCACTTCGATGCCCGGCAGCCTTCGCGCAGGCGCCAGCCACAGGTCACGCAGGTAACGCAGGCGCGCGCCCTTCACTGGCCAGCCGCCCAACGCCTGGTGTTCGGCAAACACCGTGGGCAGGCTCATCAACGCGGGGACGTTGGGGGTGCCGTAGGGGCTCAGGCAGCGAATGTCGTCGGCTGGATAGCTGGGGTTGCCCATGTCCGGCGAGAAGTCGGCGAGGCGCTCGCGGCGAACGTGAATGACCCCCAGGCTGAGCGGCGCGCCAATCCATTTCTGCAGGTTGAAGCCCGCCAGCTCGATGCCCAGGTCCTGCAGATCGACCTCCATCTGACCGAGCGAATGGGCGCCGTCCAGAATCACGTCGATGCCGTGGGCACGGGCCTCGGCGGCAATGGCCTTGATCGGCATGACCAGCCCGGTACGGTGGGTGACGTGGGTCAACGCCATGAGCTTGAGCCGCGGATGGGTGGCGAAGGCCTGGCGGTAGGTCTGGAGCAAAGCCTCGTAGCTGGCGGGGTGCTCGTGGACCAGACGCACCAGCTCGACACCGCGGGCCTGCTGCAGCCAGTCGAAGGCACCCTGCACCGAGCCGTAGTCCAGGTCGCTGATCAACACCTGATCGCCCGGCTGCAGACGCGTGTAGTTGCGGATCAGCGAATACAGGGCTTCGGATGCGCTGCGGGCGAAGGTCAGCTCACCTGCGGGCACGCCCATCAGCTCGGCGAGCTGCTGGCGGATGTCGTCGGCCTCATGCTTGTCGAAGTGCTGGCGCACGTGCACCGAGTTGCTGCGGTTGACATGACGGATCGCGTCTTCATAGGCGCTCACCACGCCTTCGCTCATGCGACCGAAATAGCCGCCGTCGAGGTTGATCGGTCCGTCGTCGCGTGGGTAGCGTGCAGCAACGTCCGTCCAGAAGGTTTCATCCATGGCCAATTCGGCGGGGCTTTGCGTTACGCAGGGCATGACAGCACGCTCTTGAGGGGAAGACACCGAGCATCGCTTCGCCGGACGTGGGATGCAAGGGGCAAGGCCGGTCGTCGCCGACATGAACAGAGCGCCCTTGGTTATTTGACCATTCGTTCAACAATCCCTAGGGTAGCCAGCTTCATTTTTGTCCGAGATGCTCATGACCACCCGTTCCAAGCTTCCGCCGACCGTCTACCTGTTGGGTTTGACGATTTTCTCGCTGGTGACCGCCGAGTTCATGGTGGCCGGGATGATGCCCGCGCTGGCCGCTGCGTTTTCCGTGAGCCTGGCCCAGGTCGGCAACCTGATTGCCCTGTATGCACTGGGCATGGCCCTGGGCGGGCCACCGGTCACGGTGCTGCTGCTGTCGCGCGGCATCAGCAACCAGCGCGCGCTGGTCGGGCTGCTGGCGGTGTACGTGCTGGCCGGCGCGCTGGCCGCCGCGGCGCCGACCTATACGGTGCTGGCCGTGGCACGCATCGTCATGGGCGTGTCCAGCGCCGCCTGCATCGGCCTGTGCATGACCCTGTGCGCCGGGCTGGTCAGCCTGCAGGACCGCGGCCGGGCCATTTCGGTGGTGCTGGCCGGACTGATGCTGTCGCCGGTGGCCGGCGTGCCGGCGACCGCCTGGGTCGAACATCACTATGGCTGGCGGGCCAGTGCCTGGTTGGTGGTGGCGCTGGCCTCGCTGTGCACGGCGCTGGTCGCCACGCGCCTGCCGCGCGCCGAGGCCGGCGACGAGCCGTCGCTGGGCAGACAGTGGATCAGCCTGAAGAACCGCAGCCTGTGGGGTGCCTACATCACCAGCGGCCTGATCATCGGCGCGACCTTCGCTGCGTTCAGTTATTGCACGCCGATCCTGATCGAGGAAGTCGGCGTGGCCCCCGCCCAGGTGGCGCCGTTGCTGGCGCTGTACGGCGTGGCCAACGTGCTGGGCAACATGGTAGTGGGCCGGATCGCCGATCGGCATACCTTCGCCGCCCTGGGTTGGGGCTTGGCCTTGCTGGTGCTGGCGCTGGGCGGATTCGCCCTCGCTGGTCAGGTGTTCTGGCTGAACCTGGCCTGCTTCCTCACCGTTGGCCTGACCGGGGTCGCGCTGAACCCGGCCATGGTTGCGCGGGTGATGAAGGCCGCCGAGCCCGGCGCGCTGGTCAACACCCTGCACACCTCGGTGATCACCGCCGGGCTGGCCCTGGGCAGTTGGGCCGGTGGTGCGGTGATCGATGCTGGTCTGGGACTGCGCGCCCCGTTGTGGCTGGGCGCCGGCATGGCGCTGCTGGGCCTGCTCAGTCTGCTGCGGCCCTGGTACAACGCCACAGCCCCCGCCGCCGCCGCACGCTGAGACCAACTCAGCCTACAGCGGTTTGGCCAATACGCCGGAGGGGGCATGGTCGGCCGCCGACGCTGGGTCGGTCTGATCCAGTTCTCGTGACACCGAAAGACGTTCCTCGGCGATGCGCTGAACCAGATTCAGCGCACGCTCGGCACTGCCCAGCAACGCCAGGATGGCGCCGCGTTCGTCCCAGCCCAGTTTCTGCTCGGGCTGCAGGCAGCGCTCGCGCAGGGCCAGCAGGTCCCTGGCGTGGGCGTTCGGCAGGTAGGCGCCCTGTGGCCCCTTGCGCACGGCCGGCTCGACGATATCGAGAATGGCGTCGACGATTTTCCGCGCATTGGCGCAGAACACCTGGCGCTCGATGCGGCGGGCGATCTGCGACAGGGTTCGGGTCAGGCTTGCGCTGAAGTCTTCTTCCTCGATGAGGCTGGCGAGCAGATTGGTTTGCCGCGCCGTGACATCGTTCTTGAACATCTGCGCGGTGTAACCGCGAATTTCCTGGCTCAGGGTGTCCAGCGCATGCTCATGTTCCGCGGCGTTCTTCAGCGCCTGGGATTGGCCGCGCGCCGCGTCCAGCAGCAGGCCCATGCCCTGGCTGTAGCGGGTCAGTTCCTGGCTGACGGCGGCCACGCCAGTGTTGACGTTGGCCAGCGCGGCACGGTCGAGATGACGCGGTACGGCATAGTCCTCCGCGTCGCTGCGGCTGGCGCCGATGCGCGAGAGCACGCGCTCGAACACGCCGATGAAGGGAAACATCAGCGCCGTGTTGAAGATGTTGAAGCCGATGGAGTAAAGCCCCACCGCCACGGGCACCATCGGGAAGCTTTCCTTGCCATCGACCGTACTGGTACGGGTCACGTCCATGCCGAACAGGCCCATGGTCCCTTGCAGGATGTCCATGGACAGAAAGAACAGCGGAAACATCACGGCAACGCCGATGAAGTTGAAGGCGATGTGGGCATAGGCCGCGCGCTTGGCGTTCTTCGACAGGTTGAGCGAGGCCAGCCATGAGGTGACGGTGGTACCCAGGTCGGCGCCGAGGGAGAACGCCACCGCCGTCTGCCAATCCAGAATGCCAGCCGCCCCCAGGCCCATGACGATGCCGATGGTGGCCGACGAGGAATGGATCATGGCAGTGATGCCGGCGGCGGTCAGCACGCAGATGGCCAGGCCGGTGTAGCTGTCGGCGCGCAATCCGGAGATGACCGACATCACTTCCGGCAGTTCGCGCAGGGGCTTGAGCCCGCCGGTCAACAGGTTCAGACCGTAGAAGATCAACGAGAAACCGATGATGGCGATGGCGAGATGGCGGGTCTTTTCGTTCTTGCTGAAGACATAGACCAGGGCGAACAGCCCGGCGAAGATCAGTCCCAATGGCCCCAGCGGCATGGCGATCAAGCCGTTGCCCAGGGTGGTGCCGATGTTGGCGCCCATGATCACGCTGATGGCCGGCCGCAGCCCGACCACGCCGGCGTTGACCAGACCGACCGTCATGACGGTCATGGCCGTGCTGGACTGCAGCACGCCGGTGATCACGGTCCCGGCGGCCAGGCCCTTGGCCGGCGTGCCGGCCAGCTTGGCCAGCCAGGCGCGCATGCGGTTGGCCGCCAGGTTGTTGATGCCGTCGGACATGAATTCCAGCCCGAGCATGAAAATGCCCAGGCCACCGATGACAGGGACCAGCAGGTCTTTGAAGATATCGATTTCCATGGCGGCTCTTTGCGGTAGAGAGGATGGCCGGCGCGCCCGGGGTGTGATCCTCGAAGCTAGACATGAAATGTGACATATGGGTGACGCGCGGCCGCCATTCCCCTTTGCTGCGACCGCCGGTGTAGTGGCCGAGTGCAGCTGACGCGGCTTGCGCCGCTGCTACGAAACACCGCGTTCCCCTGTAGCAGCGGCGCGAGCCGCGTCCGGGGACGACGCGGAGAAGGTGACACACCGCATGGCCAATGACGCGGCTCGCCCCGCTGCTACAGAGGCTTGCGAGTCGCATCCGAGACAACGCGGAGAAACGGACACACCGCATGGCCAATGACGCGGCTTGCGCCGCTGCTACAGAGGCTTGCGAGTCGCGTGCGGGGACCACGTGGGGGGTGGGGCACTGCATTCGCAGTGACGCGGTTGCAGGACATTTTTACCGGGGTGGACGACGCGCGTAGGAAATTTCTGACACAATACTGCAAACGATTCGCATTATCTTGTCTAGCCAGGAAGCTTTTCATGTCTCGCATGTCCCGTTCGCCGCTCCCCTACCCTCCGCAAAACCTGCTGGCCCTGGCCATCTGCATGGCAACGATCACGCCAGCCCTGGCCGACGACAGCGCCGCGAGCCAGCAGCAGCCGGCGCCGGGTGTCATCGAACTGGGGGCTAGCGAGATCACCTCGAACGCATTCCAGCTGGGCAGCTACACCGAGGGTTCCCAGTCCTACACCACCGGCAGCATGGCGACGGCTACCAAACTGCCGCTGAGCCTGCGTGAAACGCCCCAGGCAGTGACCGTGATCACCCGCCAGCGCATGGACGACCAGGCCATGACCAGCATCAACGATGCGGTGCGCGCTACCCCTGGCCTGTTCCTCAGCTATGCCAACGGTCCCGGTCGCCAGGCCTATACGGCACGCGGTTTCGACATCGACAACCTGATGTACGACGGCATCCCCAGCGGCTACTCGGGCGTCACCATCGGCGCCCAGCCCAACCTGGCGATGTTCGATCGGGTCGAGGTCGTGCGTGGTGCGACGGGCCTGGTCACCGGTGCCGGCAACCCCTCGGCGGCCATCAACCTGGTGCGCAAGCGGCCGCTGGCCGAACAAAAGGTCACCCTGACCGGCGCCGCTGGCAGCCACGACGACTACCGTGGCGAAATCGACGCTTCCAGTCCGCTCAATCAGGCGGGCACGCTGCGCGGTCGCGTGGTGGCGTCCTACCGCGACGCCAACAGCTTTATCGATGGCGTGGAAGAGGACCATGGCCTGTTCTACGCGGTGACCGAAGCGGACCTGAGCGAAGACACCCTGCTGACCGTGGGTTTCTCTCACCAGAAGGACAAGACCAACTATTTCTGGGGTTCGTCGATGATCGGCCAGGACGGCCATCACCTGGACCTGCCCCGCTCGTACAATCCGGGCACCAAATGGGAGAACAAGGACCAGGAAATCAACACCGTGTTCGCTGAAGTGCGCCAGCGCCTGGCCAACGACTGGAACCTGCAGGTCAACGCCAACTATGCCGAGCAGAACGGCCTGTTCTCCGGCTCTTATCAATCGCGCTGGTTCGAAAATACCCTGGCACGTACCGTGTACCAGTCGGCACACGATGAAAACCAGGCTGGCCTCGATGCCTTCGTCAGCGGGCCGTTCCAGGCGTTCGGACGTACTCACGAACTGGTGGTCGGCGCCAGCAGGCGCATCTACGACATGACCACGCACAACTACGATCCCTACGACACCAACTGGCCGATCAACGCTGGCAAGCCGAACTTCACCCATACCGACAACGACCGCGAAGTCACCACCCAGGATGGCCTGTACATGACCACGCGCCTGAGCCTGGCCGACCCGCTGAAGCTGATTCTCGGTGGCCGCCTGGACTGGTACGACTATGACAACCGCGATGGCGAAGGCGACTACAAAGTCACCCGCAATGTCACCCGCTACGCCGGGCTGATCTTTGATCTGGACGACCACCATTCGCTGTATGCCAGCTACAGCGACATCTTTACCCCGCAAAGCGCTCAGGACACCAGCGGCACACCGGTGCGGCCGATTCAGGGCAAGAACTACGAGATCGGCATCAAGGGCGAGTATTTCGATGGTGCGCTGAATGCCAGCCTCGCGCTGTTCCGGGTCGATCAGGAAAACCGCGCGGTGCAGATCTTCGTCGAGAACTGCCCTCAGCTCAGTTGCTACGAAGCGTCGGGCGAAGTGCGCAGCCAGGGCATCGACTTCGAGCTGCAGGGAGCGCTGACCGAGAACTGGCAGGTGGGCGGTGGCTACACCTACGCGCGGGTGCACACGCTCAAGGACAGCGCCAACCCACAGAACGAAAACCAGCGCTACGACACCGACATTCCCGAGCACCTGTTCAAGGTCACCACCACCTACCGCTTCCAGGGTCCGCTGGAGAAACTGCGCGTGGGCGGCACCCTGTCCTGGCAGAGTCGCCTGTACAACGACGTCGACCTGGCCGATGGCGGCAGCTACCGCCTGGAACAGGGCAGCTATGCCGTCACCGACCTGATGGCCGGCTATCAGGTGAGCCGCAACCTGGACCTGCAGATCAACGCCAACAACGTGTTCGACCGCAAGTACTACAACGCCATCGCCACCTCGACCAGCTATGGCGGCGACAGCTACGGCAACCCGCGCAACCTGATGCTGACGGCCAAGTACAGCTTCTGATCGGCAGCCGCGAGCGGGTCGATGGGCCGTACTGGTATCATCGACTCACTTCTCCCCTGGGCCACGCCATGAATCGTCGCAAGAAGATCAAACAGCTGTTGCAAGCACATGCCAAGAAGGCCAGCGCCAAGTTGGCGCCGCAGAGCAAGGACCGTTACATCAGCAAGGCGGACCGGGCGAAGCTGGCGCTTGAGGCCGAAAGCGCAAGTCCCGCTGTCGATCAGGCCTGAAGCGGATCGGGCCTGTGCTTCAGAGGTAGTGCAGCGGCAAAATCTGGTCGCGCGTCAGCGGCGCCAGTTCGAGCTTGGCCACTGTTGTGGCATCGACCCACAGCGCTTCTTCGATTTCCGCAGCGGGGCTGACCTGAGCCTTGATGCGTACCTGAAAGAGCTCGCAATGCACTTCATGGCCGGGCTCGTTGGCGGCCACGGCTGTGTAGGTACCCAGAAATCTGGCTTCGGCCGGATCCACCGCGATGCCCAACTCCTCCTCCAACTCACGAACCAGTGCCTGGGCAGGCTGCTCGCCGGATTCGATCTTGCCGCCTGGCTGCATGAAGGCACGCGTGTTGCGCTTGCGCACCAGCAACGTTTGCCCTTGCTCGTTGAGCAGCAGTGCGGCAGCGATATGGATGGTGGCGGCCATGGCGTCTCTCCTGAAAAAAGGTGGGCACCATGGCACGCCGTGCATGAGCTGGCAATTGCCACTGGAGAACGTTTGGGGGTGGTTCTCGGTCCTATCGGTACGATCTTCTGGCAGGGCGGTGGACCATGGCGTTGATACCCGATCTATCCGGCAGTGCGTCTGTACTGGTCTGTGGCGCCAGCCAGGGCATCGGCCTGGCGTTGTGCGAGCAGTTGTTGCAGCGTGAGGATGTCGCCCAGGTGTTTGCGGTTTCCCGGCAGGCCACGACCAGCGCCGAGCTGGCGGCGTTGGCCGAGCGCCATGGACCTCGTCTGGTCAGCCTCGATTGCGATGCGCGCGATGAACAGGCCCTGCAGCGGCTGGCCGATGCGGTGGCGGCCGATTGCGCTCATCTGCATCTGGTGATCAGCACGCTGGGCATTCTGCATCAGGACGGCGCGCGGCCGGAAAAAGGGCTGGCCCAGCTGGATCTGAGCAGCCTGCAGGCCAGCTTCGCCACCAATGCCTTTGCCCCGGTCCTGCTGCTCAAGCATCTGCTGCCCCTGCTGCGCAAACAGCCCGCCACCTTCGCCGCGCTGTCGGCCAGAGTCGGTTCGATCGGCGACAACCGCCTGGGTGGCTGGTACAGCTATCGCGCCAGCAAGGCGGCGCTCAACCAGCTGTTGCGCACGGCCAGCATCGAGCTCAAGCGTTTGAATCCTGCGGCCACGGTATTGGCCTTGCACCCAGGCACCACCGACACCCGGCTCTCGCAGCCCTTCCAGGCCAACGTCCCGGCGGGCAAATTGTTCGACCCCGATTTCGCCGTCCGTTGCCTGCTCGAATTGATCGGCCAGCACGGGCCGGTGCAAACCGGCAGGTTCTGGGCCTGGGATGGGCAGCCCATACCGTGGTGAATCTGACGCGCCGCATTCGCGCTGCCGCGACAAAACACCATATTCTCCTGTAGATACTCTGTTACCGGTCAAGCTTTCGCGAGATGTTTTTCGCTGAAAAGCTTGGCCGTATCGAAGTCTGTACCGGTTCGGATGCAGGCCCAAAGTCCGGTCAGGTATTTACGCATGACTGC